>NZ_JBVAPG010000005.1:0-144110 GCF_055413685.1 Bradyrhizobium sp. LeoA1Lang
CATGCCTATCCTTATCGCCATCCTTACAACTATCTTTTGACATGGTGACCTCGTGACGAAACAATCCACGAGATCTTCCTAGCCGACCAGATCAGCCCTCAGTGCGTGGTCGCCGGATGACGCTCACTGAACACTGCTATGTGATGGCTCCGTTAACAAAGCTCCACAGCCTTCTTTGATCTCTCTACCCGAGCGAGACGCTCGCCCGCCGACGCTCACGCACGCTTGACCCGGCCATCTCCTTCGATCCTAGGATCGACTCCCGGTGCACAGGCCGAGCCAGGCGGCGCTCTAACTGTCCGATTGCGCCCTTGCATCCGCTACCACCGGAACGGACACACGATCGCTCCGCCGTTCGAGCTGCTGCGCGGCCTGCAGCAGGTCGAGCGGTGGTGCGCGCTATGTCAAACATTGACGCGCTCAACCGTCACCGTGCGGTAAGCATCGTCACAAAGCATGCTGACCGCTTGCCTGCGGCACAACTTCGATTGCAGGCCCGCACCGGCGGCCTGCCTCACACCCAATTATTTCCTTTTAAATCGCTTCCGATTTAAATATATTTAATTTACTTGAGGCCAGCGGCCACCTCTGCGGGCGTGCGCGGCCATGAAATTTAAGGAGGTTCCGACCAGGGAGATAGTGCAGCGCAGCTAAAGCACCGCAGGAGAGGACAGTGCCCCAGCGCAGCATCTGCAGGCTCTTTGGACGCGTGTATCCGGGCATTCCTGGCCAAGCCTGCACACCAACGCCATCTCTACGAGATACGTACTGAACCGCAAACGCGGCTTGTGACGGCCGTATTGCCCGCCGAACAGATCATCGAAATCGCTCGCCTCCGGGATTTCCTCTAAGAACCAGTGCCCCCATGCCTCAGAAACTCGTCGCGGTCGTCGCTTGGGCACTCCTGTGCTTTCTTGCCTATGCCTCGGTGTCGCCAATCGGCGCGAGGCCAACGCTCCCGGCCTCAACCAGCCTGGAACATATTGCCGCATTTGCGACCGTCGGCTTCCTCTTCCACTTGGCCTATCCGCGCCACGTCATGTTTGTGTGGTTCGTCGTCATTGGCAGCGCCGCACTCTTTGAACTCATGCAACTCGTGACCATAGATCGGCACGCGCGACTGGTGGACGCCTTTGAAAAGATGGCGGGCGGCAGCGTGGGCATGTTCTTGGGCCGCGCGGCGCTCTATTTCGAGCAAGCGCTACGCCGTCGGCAGATCTAATCAGCAGAGCCGGCAGAAGCACGAGAAGGCTTGGCGCCGTGATCACAGCCGACGCCCCCAGCCGGTGATTCCGCGGCCTCTCGCACGCGGGCCGGGCATCCGAATACTTTGGCGCCCGCCGGCACATCCCGATTGACGAAGGAGTTCGCACCAATGATGGCTTTGTCGCCAAGGGTCACGCCCATCTGAACGATGGAATTCGGACCGATATAGACGCCGTTTCCGATCTTGGTCGGAGCGTAGTCGACCGGCTTCTCGCCGAGCGAGATAGAGCGATTGACGGTATGATGTGTATAGATTTGAACGCCGGCGGATATCGAGCACCAATCGCCGATCTGCAAGCCTCCGCCCGAACCGTCCAGAATGCAGCCGGGTCCGATCCATGTATGCCGGCCGACCCGGACGTCTCCGAGCACGAGTACGTTGTCGTACATCGTGGTGCCCTCGCCGAAGCCGTACGCGGCCGCGTTATCCCCTCGCTCTGTGAGGAGATCGCCGATCGACACCCTTCGGGAGAACTGACGTTTCTTGCGCGCTGCGAGAATCTGCAGAAAACGCCTGACGAGCCCGAGCCATTCGTCGACGCGCTGTTCGGACATTCCGGAATTGAAGTCTGGCGACATCCAAAGCCCCCTAGTTCAGCCGAATCCCGGGCGGGCTTCATTGTATCACCATCATGCGTCGAACGAGGACGCAACGGGAACCGCCGCGCGAGGCCTGCTGCTTAGCCCGCGTTCTCGATCACCCGCGGCCGCCGGAGGCCGCAAGTATACGGTGCGACGTCCCTATGACGCCAGCGGGATTTAATCAACCGCTTTAAAACCTCAAACCTGAGCTCCGGTTAACGCTCCTTAACCGGGCGCCCAACCAGATCCCTGAAGACTTCGAGCGGCATGGACCTATATTATATTATCTAATATTTCTAATCTCCACATTAAATAGACCTTATTAACGATCGTAGATCAACCTTTTAATTGACTAGAGCCTCGCGATAGCAGACGATAATGGCGTAGCACGCCTGCAAGCGCATTTTATAAATATCCATAGATACAACACGTTACTGAAGTCGCTACTCTCCAAAGCTCAGGCTAAGATCACAAGGTTGGCTGGATCGGATGGTCATCGGCTCGCGGCACGATACTGCCCTTGCGCAGGCCCCCGGTCCCGCCGACCCCCTCGCGGTTACCTCCACGACCTTGGCGCCTCGCTGCGCCCGCCGTCGTATCCGCCTAGGTAGGAGAGTTCTACAAAGGCGACGTTTTGCACCGTCGTACCACCGCACACCAACCGCCCTTCGAAGTACGACGTATGGAGATCAGCATGAATGCTCCAATCGAAATTCCGACCTTTGATATGGGACCTCAAATTCCCCGGATTATCCATCAAACATGTCCCTCGAAAAATCGGCTATCTGACGTCTTGGCAGACAATATCCAAGCCATCAAAGCCATGAACCCGGGTTGGGAATATCGACTGTACGACGATCGAGCGGTCGATACTTTTATCGTCAACTCTTATGGCGCAGAAATTAGTAATCTGTTCCGTAGGATCAATCCGCAGTACGGAGCAGCGCGAGCGGACCTTTTCCGCTATCTCCTCATGTACAAGCATGGAGGGGTCTATCTTGATATCAAAAGCACAACCCTCAAGCCCCTCGACAGCGTTATTCGACCGGACGACAAGTTCATTCTAGCGCATTGGCGTAATGAACCTGGTGAGCCGTTCGCTGGTTGGGGCATGCAAAAAGAGTTTGGCTTTGACCGAAAACGAGAAGTGCAGCAGTGGCATATCATAACCGTGCCCGGCCATCCGTTTCTGAGGGGTGTAATTGAACAGGTCCTGAAAAACATTCAAAATTACCGATCGTGGGTACACGGCGTCGGAGGCAGGGGCGTCTGGAAAACAACAGGCCCTATAGCCTATACGTTGGCTATTGAACCCCTCATGAGCACGAACAGTCACCGCGTGGTTGCAAATGAGACTGAGTTGTCATTGCAATACAACATATATAACGGAGCCGGTCACTATAATCTCTTCGGCGCCACGTATTATGGGTTACGTTCAGACCCCGTAGTCTCAATGGAAGGGTGGTGTTCCATGCCTATGCACCAGATCTACATTCAGGGGCGTAAGGTCTACCGCCACTTTGTCTTACAGCGCTTCCATAGAGAAATGAAAAACGGCTAGACAATAGACTCTGCGCAACTACGCAGCAATGTGAACCGCCAGATCCCGGTACTGGCTTCTTCGAGTATATTACTCCGAACCGATCGGGTTGCACTGTATGGAACGCAAGAAGTGTATAGCAACTCGATTTGGTGAGCGGGCCCGCCACGGCCGCGACATTGGGTGAGCGGGCTCCTTATATGGAATCCGCTCCCGGCGCGCCCGTCCACCGCTCGGGGCGGCCCCATCAACGATTCAGACCAGAGCCTGACCATAAAAACCTCTGTCATCGCAAAAACGGTGGATAAAGTAAATAAATCGAGCTATTAAATCGCAATGACTACTTTAAATGAATTAATCTTGACCCGAAACCTATCGAAAGTGGCGAGCGATCAGTCGCGCGGCGAGTTCTTCGCGGGACTCTTTGCCCTTGGCTGCTTAAGTGGGCTCGCGGCACGCGTCATCCAATCGATAAACAAGCTTGGGTGGGTGGAGGCCTTCTTTGAAACCTTCGAGGTGAGCGTACTTGTTTGGGTATCGTGTGCCGCGGGGGTATACCTCGTTCTTCAAGATCGAACGATTGGGATTCGTTCTTTCGAGCTCGCCATAGGCGCAGCATTTGCATTTCTGGTCATTCTGCCAATCGGCGCTTTGAGCTGGCTCGCAGTAACGGCGTTAGGCTTCTACGTCATCATCTTCACCGAAAATCCGTCATCTCGGCGTGGTGCTTTCATATTGGTGGCAACCACCGTGCCTGTGCTCTGGAGCCGGCTGTTGTTTCAGTTCTTTGCCGACTTCATATTGCGGATGGATGCCTCGCTTGTCGGCTGGTTATTGCACACTCCCCGGACCGGAGACATCGTTGAGTTCGCCGACGGTTCGGGAGTTTTGGTCATCCTGCCAAGTTGTTCTTCGCTTGCAAACATGTCGCTTGCATTTCTCTGCTGGGTTACCGTGAGCCGATTGGTCGACCATAAGAGATCTACCCACGATGTGTTCTGGTGCTTACTGGCTTGCGCGTCGGTGATCGCGGTGAATGTTACGCGGATGAGTTTGATGGGCTTAAGCCAATGGCACTACGAAACATTCCATAGCGATTTGGGAGCTGCTGTTAGCAATATCCTCATGCTGGGCTTGATCCTCGGTTGCTGCCTGCTAGGGGTGAGGCGTGAATTTTTCCAGCGTATTTAAGGGAGCGCTTGCCGCCGCGCTCGCGCTGGCCATCGCATGGAAGATCGTGCTCCCGCCTGACTATCAAGGTCATCTAAAGGAAGACCTTGTTGAATTTCTTGAACGCAAGCACTTCAATGTGGTCACGACCTACGAGACCGGAACGCTGGTCATCCGCGCCACTACAGCATCATGCGAAATGCACGTCGCAAAGCTGACCCCCGATGGATCGAACGCGAATCTCATTCGGCATCTTACCGCAGGAGCGCAACGCTCGTTCGTCGTCTTTCGCGGCGAGCTGTATACGCAGCAACCGGTATTCTGGACCGTGCTAGATTATCTCTGGTCCAGATTTCTTCGCGAACTTCGTCTGACCAGAACCGTTTCGCCTGTCATCAATGTGGCGGAGAACTCGTCTTGCAACGCCGAACGACTTCCGTGGGGTGAGCTTCAAAGTCCCACCACGAGACTGGGTCGTGCGGATCCGTCGAAACACAATTCATGACTGTTTTTTGGAGATCCCTCAGGTCGGACGGATCGGCATCGCCTTTTAGTCGTCGACCTCCCAAGGGAACAACTCAACGACTTCGCCGTGGTTGGCTCGGGCCAGCTTCGTAATGAGGAATGGAGCAAGCTTCTCCACTATGTTCTGTCGTTCAAGGTCTATCTCACGACCAATCGCGTCAGAGTACAATCGCAGCACGTGAACCGTCTCACGAGGTATTCTGCAAATGGCCTGACCGGATGGCACGGCTGCGGGGACCAAAAGGGCCCGTCCGTCCCACACAACCTCACCCCTCAACCAAGCAATCATTGAGCCGAACAGTCCTCAAAATCACCACTCTCGCAATTAAAATAATAAATATTTTGAAGGTATATTCAAGTTTATATTATAAAATTAATATACATAAAATCGCGATGCACCGTCGCCCTCCATGAAGTGCCTACTTGGCATGGGCGTTGCGGAATTGATTCGGCTAGTTCCGAGCGACGCGCAATGAGCCCGATCTCTGGCCACAACATCGGCCGGCCGGACCAGCGCGGTCCGGCCGGCCAAAAGGCATCAATATCGATGGCGGAGTCTTCGCGAGCGGGCGGGTTACCCGCGCTATGATCGATGACCGACCACGCCGCCAGTTCGCTAATCTCAGCGTTCCTTGAATGCGCGCCCGGCCTGATCCCGCAACGGCTTGACGAGGTACGACAGTGCGGTTCGCGCCGGCGTCTTGATGAAGACATCGACCGGCATGCCGGGCACCACCTTGGCCGATCCGAGCCTTGCAAGCTCATCCGCCTTGAGCAGGATGCGCGCCGTGTAATAGCTCCCGCCGGTCCGCTGGTCCTGCGTCAGGTCCGCCGACACCATACTAACCTCACCGTCGACTTCTGGCGTCGTCTTCTGATTGAACGCCGCAAATTGCATGGTCGCGGTCTGGCCAGCATACACCTGATCGATATCGCGCGGTGCGATCTTGACTTCGACCGCGAGGGCGTCCGCATCGGGCACGATGAGCATGATCTGCTCACCGGGCGCGATCACACCTCCCACGGTGTGAACCGAAAGCTGATGAACGCGGCCGGACTGCGGCGCGCGAATATCGATGCGGTTGAGCTGATCCACCGCCGCGGTCTTCCGCTCGGTGAGTTCAGAAAGCTTGGAGCGCGTTTCGATGAGATCCTTGCCAACCTCGGTTCGCAGGTCCTGATCGATCTGGATAATCTGAAGCTCGATTTCGGCGATCTTTCCCTTTGCCTGCGCCATCATGCCGCTCAACTGGCTACGCTCGCCTTCCAGCCGCGCGCTGTCGCGCTCGAGTGCGGTCAGGCGCGTGATCGGCACCAAGTTCTTTTGGAACAGCGTCCTGACGCCCTCGAGTTCCTGGCGGATATAGTCGACCTCCTTCTGCTTCGCCTCGGCCTGACCGGCATAACCTTTGATCTCATCCTGAAGCTGTGCCTTGCGCTCCTTGAGCTGCGCCTTTTGGCCGCTCCGGGACTGTCGGCGCAGATCAAACAAGGTGCGCTCCGCCGAGATCGCGCGCCCCGCCTCCAGTTTGCTGTCTCTCGCCCGTTCAAGCAGCGTCGGCGGAAATACGATCTGATCGGCGCCGTCGCGCTCCGTCTCAAGGCGCGCCTGGCGAGCGAGCAATTCGTCGAAACTCTTGGTGACGATCGTTGCATTCGCAAGCGTCTGGGTCTCGTCGAGGCGGATCAGAATATCTCCGGCTTTCACGCGGTCACCGTCGCGGACACGCAGTTCGCCGACAATGCCGCCGGTGGCGTGCTGGACCTTCTTCACGCTTGAATCCACCACGACGACGCCCTGGCCGATCACGGCGCCCGACAATTGCGACGTCGCAGCCCAGCCGCCAATACCGAAGGTGACGAAGCCGACCATGAACATGCCGACGATGATGTAGCGCTGGATGGAGTGCAGCGCCGGCGTTACGACTTGGACTACTTGGCGATCCATCGTCCGCCTCCCTGCCCGTCTGCCACAACCCGGAGCGGAGCTGCTGGTCGCAGCACCTTGTTGAGCACCTCCTCTTTCGGCCCAAACGACTGAAGCCTTCCTTCGCCGATCACCAGGACATGGTCGACCGCTTCGAGCGCCTTCGGCCGGTGCGCAACCACCGCCACGATGCCACCACGGCGGCGAACATTCAGGATCGCTTCCGTGAGCGCCTCTTCGCCTTCGGAATCGACGTTCGATGTCGGCTCATCAAGCACCACCAGGAAGGGATTGCCGTAGAGTGCCCGGGCGAGCCCGATGCGTTGCCGCTGACCGGCGGATAGGGCCATTCCGCCCTCGCCGACCTTGGTGGCATAGCCATCCGGGAGCGAGAGGATGAGATCATGCGCGCCGGCTGCCTGTGCGGCATCCAGCACCCCCTGGGATGTGGCCTGAAGGTCGAACCGCGCGATGTTGACGGCAATGCTGCCCTCAAACAGCTCGACGTCTTGCGGCAGATAGCCGATGTGCTCGCCCAGCGCATCGGGCGACCATTGCTCCAGCGCAGCGTTGTCGAGCTTGATCTTGCCGCGCAGCCGCGGCCAGACGCCGACCAGGGCCCGAACCAGCGTCGACTTACCGGACCCACTGGGGCCGATAATTCCCACGCCCTCGCCGCCTTTCAACTGAAACGAGACATCTGAGAGGATCAGCTTCTCTGAATCCGGGGGCGCGACATAGAGCTGCTCCACGACGAGCGCCTCTTTGGGCGCAGGCAGTCCAAGCGGCGAAACTTCGTCGGGGAGAAGCTTCAGCAAGCGATCCAGCCGATGCGCCGACTGTCGGGCGCCAACGAATCCCTTCCAGTTCGCGATCGCCACCTCCACGGGCGCAAGCGCCCTCGCCGTCAGGATCGAGCCGGCGATGATGATGCCGGCGGTCGATTCCTGGTTGATGACGAGAACCGCACCGACCGCAAGAACAAGCGACTGCAGGAACGAGCGAAAGAACTTCGAGAGCCCGCCGAGCCCGCTCGCAACGTCGCTCGCCTGCTCATGCGCCGAGAGATATTTGCTGTTGACATCCTGCCAGCGCAGCGCCGCCTGCCGCCTCATCCCCATCGCCTGCAGGACCTCGGCGTTTCGCCGCCCCTCGGCGGCAAGTGCGTTGCGCGCAACCCCGAGACGCGAGAAGGCCCTCGCCGGACCGCGCGTTCGGGTCTCTGTCAGGACTGTGACTCCGACCAGCACCAGCGCGCCCAACAGCGCGGTCACGCCGATCCAGAAATGGAACAGGAAGCAGATGCCAAGATAGATCGGCATCCAGGGCAGATCGAAGAGCGCGGTCGGCCCGCCTCCGGACAAGAAGCTGCGGACCTGATCGAGATCGCGCAATGGCTGCAGGCCGTCGCCATCACCGCGCGTCTTGAGCGGCAGGCGCACGACTGCATCGAACACACGAAGGCCGAGCCTTTCATCGAGGTAACGCCCGATCCGAACACTGATCCGGCTTCGGACCAGGTCGAGGCCGCTCTGGAACAGATAAAGCACCATCGCCAGCACCAACAACGCGACCAGCGTCGGGATGCTGCGACCGGGCAGCACCCGGTCATAAACCTGAAGCATGAAGAACGAGCCGGTGAGCATCAGCAGGTTGCTCAGGCCGCTGAAGGCGGCAAGGCTCCAGAATATCCGACGGCACGAACTCAGGAATGCCGATATCTCGGATTGCGGCTCATCGTAGAAGTCGGCAGGACGCGGCGGGCGGGCAAACAGCCGCGCTCGCACGATCTCGACCGAACGCTCGCCCAACCTGGTGAGCTCTCGCGACGATGATCGCGCCCGCTCTGCCAGAAGTCCTAAGGCGGCGATAAATATCGCCCATCGCGATACTTCCATCTCCTCAATATTTACCGACGGGGAGACATCTCCCCGCCGTCCAAGATTAGTCATGGCACGTGTCCCCTAACATGCGCCGTGGAGATTAATCTCCACGGCGCTGAATGTTCTTCGACTTATTGCGCCCCTTCGCTTACGCGAAATGGAAGTCGTGGCTCTGCAGTGCACCAAGCTTGGTGTTCTTCAGCGTGAGCGAGTCAGCTCCGTTCGCAATGACCACGTCCTGCCCGACCTGCGAAGCGTGGTTGAGAACGCTGGCAAAGTCACTGAACGCACTCTTGCTGAACTGGATCGTATCGTGCGAGGGCCCGGAAGCAGCGAAGTCCTTGATGACATCCTTACCGAAATTCGCAGCGAATACGAACGTGTCTGGATGACCCTTGCCGACGAACAAGTCGTTGCCCGATGTGCTCGTCAGCGTATTGCTGCCTGTCGAGCCAAGGATCGCGCTACCCGAACTGGCCGTTGTGTGACCGGCACTGTCGACCCCTACCGCTTTGAACGAGTGCACGGTGTTGGATACGGCAGACGTGCTCGTGAAGCTCCAGTTACCGTCGGCACCGGCACTCGTCGTCCCGATATACGCCTTGCCGTCGTACATCTTGACTTGGCTGAATGCATCAGCAGTGCCTTTCATCGTAACTACATTGCTCGAGCTCGTGGTGAGCGAACTGAAATTCACCGCTGAAGCTGGAGTGGTTGGGGTTGTCGGGGTCGTTGGCGTTGTCGGGGTTGTGCCCGGAACACCGATGGTGTGATCCCCGTTGAGATCCTGATGGAAAATAGTCTCATACGATTGGACCGTTGTGCTGTTGGCAGCAAGAGCAACGCCGTGGGTCGGGTAGAACTTGAAGTTGCCCTGACTATCCGTAGTCCAGAAGGTGAACTGCCCGCTTGAGTCTTTCCACGCAACATCGTAGCCGCCGCCATCCAGCTTGACTGAGCTGATTGGAATCCAGTCATCGAATTGGCCGGCTGTCACAGCGGCGCCGCTATATTTCAGCTCGGGGCCGGTAGCTCCGAGGAAATAATGGTTGTCGACCTGGACAAGGCCAGTCAATCCAGACGGTGTGGTCGATCCACCACCGATCACCGAATGGAAGGGCTGCGACGCGGCGCTGACATTGCCCGCAACGTCCGTTGCCTTCGCGGTGAGGTCGTGAGTGCCGTTCGACAGAGCGCTGGTGGTGACGCTCCAGCTCCCGTTCGTCCCCGCCGTGGCGGTACCGACGACATTCGACCCGTCATAGACCTTGACAGTGCTGCCAGCCTCGGCCGTTCCAGACAACTGCACGTGGTTGGTATCGACAACAGAGTTCGCCTTCAACGCCGGCGCGGTCGGCGCCGTGGTATCGATGGTGACGGCGAGCGCTGTAGACGTCGCGCTGGCTTTCCCGGACGAATCGGTGCCGGTGGCGGTCAAGCTGTGAGCACCGTCCTTCAGCGCCGCAGTCGTCAGGCTCCAGTTGCCGCTGGCGTCGGCCTTGATGGATCCGACCTGAGTGTTGCCATCGAACACCTTGACCGTGGCATTGGCCTGGGCGGTGCCCTTGAGCGTCAGCGTGTTGTCGTTGGTGATGTTGTCTCCGGCCTTGCCGCTGTCGTTCGAGAAGGAGACGATCTTCGGCGTCGCGGAAGGCTGCGTCGGCGGCGTCGTCGTCGGGCCACCGATCACCGGATCGACCACCTGCGAGGCAGCACTGACATTGCCGGCAACGTCCGTCGCCGTGGTCGTCAGCGTATGAGATCCGGTCGACATGGCGCTAGTGGTGATGCTCCAGGTACCATTCGCGGCCGTCGTCCCGGTACCGACCAGGTTCGTCCCCTCATAGACCTTGATCGTGCTGCCCGCCTCGGCGGTGCCGGACAACAGCACCTTGTTCGTGTCGACGACCGAATCGCTCTTCACGGCCGGGGCAGTCGGAGCAATATTGTCGACCGTCACCGTAAGCGCGGCAGAAGCGGCGCTGGTCTGGCCGCTCGTGTTGGTGGCCGTTGCCTTCAGCACGTGCTGGGCGTTGGTCAGCACCGACGTAATATACTCCCAACCCCCGCTCGCATTCGCAGTGGTCGTACCGATCTGCTTCGTGCCGTCGAAGATCTTGATGGTGCTATTTGCCGCAGCGGTCCCCTTCAACTGAAGCGTGTTGTCGCTGGTAATACCGTCGCCGACTTTTCCTGTGTCGTTCGAGTATGAAGCGATCACCGGCGCGTCCAGAGGGTTGCTCGGAGGCGTGCTCGGAGCGCCGCCGCCTTCCACCGGCAAAGGCGCCGGGATGAGATCGCCCGGAACGAGTTGACCATTCACGATCGTCGCGGTGCGTACGTTTTCCCACTGAGTGATGTGTATTTTCGCATTCACTTGCTGAAAGAGTAGCGGGCCACCACCAAAGGGTCCCACAAAATACACGTCCTTGAGAGCTACCGTGATATCTTGATCATCGGCGGCAATACGCAGTCCATACGGACCGCCCTCGAACATCACATTGTCCAGCGTGAGCGACCCGCCATAATTATCCGCAATCCAAATTCCAGCGGTCGCATTTGAGTTGTTGTGGGACACAATAGATGAATTTGTGACGGTGATATTCCCGCTGGCCCCGGGGGCATAGGCCTGAATACCATCGGCGTGATCGCCCGCCAGTCCGGTTGTTTCGATATACGAGTTATTGATGTTGAAGTCGCCGCCGGTCCCAACGCGCACGCCTTCCCTTGAATCAATGCGGACGGTGTCGAGGTTGAACGAGCCCGTGCCTCCGACCGACGCATCGCCGCTGGACATGTCGCTGATACTCTTATTCGAAAGCGTCCCGCCCTGTGCAACCGAAGCGCCATTGATATTAGTGACGCTGTTAAACATCGGGTCATTCCAGCTCAGCGGAATGGATACCATCTAGTTCTCTCCTAATAGTGCCTATCTAGTTTGTCCCAGGCACGCGCCCAATTTTGTCCCGAGCGACGATACCCCAAGTGCAGCTCTGCTAGCAGCGCCCGGGTATGCGTCTTGGTCGTTGGCAGAGGCTTTTTTGGGACGACATGACGGCCCACCCAAGGTGATTTCTTAGCTACCCTGGTCAAAGTCTCAGTGTGCTCGAAAAACCACAAGAAGAATAAATCCGGTGTTCTGAGCACCGCAACCATGGCCTCAAGATAAGGAGCGACAATTTCGGCGCAGTTAATTGGATTGCGAAAAAACGCCGGCTTTCTGGCAGTTCTGGTGCAGAGTAAATTTCGCATCAAGGCATTTAATAAGATCACGGCGTTTAATAGGACCCGATAGCTGCAAGAACGGTTTGTTTTTCGCGCGGCACTCGTTTCATAGTGCTGTAACGGCGAGCCTCAACATATGCTGGGGAATACTGGGAGCCCCCGAATCAGCCTGCCCCGTCAATATTATCTTGGGGACAAAAACGATTAAATAATCGAACCGTGGAGGATCGATGGATCTGCCATCAGATACCTGCGCTGAATACGCCCACCGGTTGGAAAATACAGATATTGAAACGAGCATTTCGCCCGCCAAAATCAAGAACATACTCGTGTCGATTTTCGGATCGATTGCCGTTGGGGCGGTATTGGAGGGGACAGTTGACATGCCGTCGCTCCCTCCGCCATCCGGGTAACCTCAAACCAATGGCGTGTGCTTGGATCTGATTGGGATCGGCGCGCCGATCAACCAAGCTGTTGCGGCCCAGGCGCGGCGTCCGGCCGCCCCGTCTTGCCCTTTGCGCCGTCCAGCAAGCCCACGAAAGCAACTCTTCCGGCCGACAAGGAGCCTTTGAGCATATATCGCGCTGCAAACAACAGCCCGACTCCGAAATGGCAGATCCAGCGCCATCCCGCAAAGCGCCGAGCATAGAGAATGCTGTTGCGAGCAGACAGATAGATCGAGAGATGCGAGCGCTTCTCGAGGGCAACGGCAGATCCGATGGTCGTTCCCCCAATGTGGCGAACGACAGCTTTGCTCGCGAAGCCAATGCGGTGCTTTCCCCGCCGGCGTCCCCAATCGAGGTCTTCCATATAGAGGAAATAGTCCTCGGCCATGAGACCGACGTCTTCGACGAACGCTCGCGTTACCAGAACACACGCGCCGCTTACGGCATCGATCCTGCCAAGGTCCTCGGCCGATGGTGCGCTACCCGCTGGCGCATTCCTTCCTACGGCGACGACGCGGCCCGTCACACGGGACCAATGCAATCCGTAGTTGATGACCTTGTCGGGGCTGTTGTCGAAAACCAGGCTTCCGCCAACCATGCCGAATCCCTCGGCAGACTTGGCAATTAATTCCGACAGGCTACGGCTATCCACTTCGGTATCGGGATTAAGGACAAGCACTGAACCCCAGTCGGGGACGCCGAGTAGTGGCTCTAGCCACGCGTTGACGCCGCCTCCGTAACCGAGATTTTCGGTCGCGAGCCCAACTCGGACGACATTCGCGCGATTCTGAAATCGGCATTTCGCCACTGAGACCAGTCGTTTCTGTGGCTGGTCAAGAGTGTCCGACGCATCGGAAATTCGTTGCAACGTTCGATCCGACCCCACGAGCGCAGCCAGTAATCTCCCGTAGGCTGTTTCCCCGCCATTTTCGCAAATGAAGACCTCAAAGTGATCCCAATCCGAACGAGCGAGTGACTTCAAGCAACGATCGACATCATCGGCATTGCAGTATGAGACGATGATGACAGCAAGTTTGACGCTAGCGGTCGACATAGCCCGGACACCTTCTCATTTGCTGTCGACGCTGACGAATGACCGTCGCCCACTAAAGACCTGCGCGTGTTCGAACGCAGCCTCCGACAGACCCAGTCCCAGAAATTCTCTGACGGCAACGCCAAAATGCACTAACCTACCAGCCACATATTCATCATGTTTCGGCCTATGGACAACCCCAATCCTAAGACAGATGCCCACCTATAGGTTCATCGGGCTGCGAGGTGCGATTAATGTCATCGGATGAAACAATGTCAGCAACGCCAACAGCAATCCAACGCCAACCCTCCGCGAGTCAGCGCCAGTACAGCGCCGCAGATGTGGAAGTGATAGACAACTATCTGAACAAGGTCGAGCAAGAGCAGATGTATGAGTTCTTGCAGGCTCCCGGTTGGGGCTACGGCGCGCGTTCACATATGGGCAACGACGCCAGCCGTTACTGGTTCAAGCACTTCGCCGGGTTCTGGGAGGTGCCAACCGCTGGGCTGGATCGACATACGCAGGCCGAGCAGGAGCTGAGCCAATACCCGCTGGTTGAGGCGATGTGGCAGAAAGTGCGCGGCCGGTCGCGGCTGCTGCGCTGCTACGCCAACGGTTATCCGACCGGTGCCGAAGGCGGGGTGCACAAGGACTCGATCGGGCCCGAGCATTATACGCTGCTCTATTATCCACATCTGCATTGGCACCCGGACTGGGCGGGCGAGACGTTGTTCTTCAACGAAGGCGGAGATGATCTGCTATGCGCAGTGTACCCCAAGCCGAACCGACTTGTGAAATTTCCCGGTTGGATCCCGCATGTGGCGCGCGGCATCTCGCGCCTGTGTCCGTTGTTGCGCATCACGCTGATGTTCAAAGTCTCATTGATAAATTAGCCGATTAGAACCAGCATCCTGGCAACGGCGAAACGGGTTGCAGGTGCAATGGGCGGCTGGATCGCCGCCTTCGGCTCGCTCCCGATCCACCTGTGCAGCCAGCAACTCCAAATCTGCTGGCGGCAACAGAAAAACCGCACGAACAGGGCCTCGATAGCGGCCGGAACATCGGCTATCTTGTGATAACGCGTCGCCGTCTTGGCACTTCGATGCGCCTATCTGCTGCGAGATATCCGGGCTAGACGGAGGTGCAGAGATTCGGCGGAAATTCCGCTTTAGGAGCGTCCCATGCGGTACCTGATGACGCTGGCGCTATTGCCGGCCGGGGCAGTTATTGCTCAACCGACCGTCACATCGACGCGGGCTGAGGCTGCACAGTCGATGTGCCGAGATTCCTCGAGCGCGATACTCTCGAGCCACACACTGGCTGATAAGGCGGAGGACGCTTGCAATAAGCGCGCCTTGGGAGCTCCGGAGCCTCTCTCCGAGATGCCCGCGGACGGCTATCGTCTGACCGCAGAGGAGCGCGGGGTGGCCGCTCCTGCCCCGACGCCCGGCCCTACGCCTCATCCCTCGCCTGATCCGGTACCGAGCTCTGCCGACGTCCCGCTGAGCTTCAACGACCCCGTCTATGCCAACGTCACGAGCGGCAAGACCAATATCGCCTTGCCGCCGGACTCCTCCCGAACAGACCTGTCGATCATTGAGAACTCAGGAGACCCGACGATCACGTGCCTTGGCTCCTGTAGTCTCACGCGGGTTCGTATTCAGTCACGAGAAGGCGTTCGCTGCAAGAGCGGCAATATCAATCTGACGTGGGTCTATATCGAGGCTACGGGGGTCGAGAATGACCATGCGGATGGATTGCAGTGCTATGCCCCAGGTTCCACGGGCACGGTCACGGTCAAGAACTCGACGTTCAAGATGGCCGGAGCCACGACCGCGGGTTACTGGTCGGCCGATGATTGGCGAGGCTCACACGTCTTCGAGAACGTATTGTTCGAGGGCGGCACTTTCGGACTTCGTATCCCGGCGGACGGCGGCTCTTCGGTGAGCCTGAAGAACGTATACTTCGTGCGTGGTTCGTTCCGTTACAGGGCATTCCTGTTCGACGTGGTCAAAGGTCGCCGCGTCAACATCGCGCAGTGGGAGAACGTGCGCTGGGCTAGTTGGGAAGGCGATCGGCTCGTCCTCGGAAACCCCATCCCGCGGCCAGCTGCGTACCCACCGCGGTGACGGGAACGGATCGACCTCTCGCCGGTTTGCGGGCGCGAAACGCACTAAATGCTTGGCGCGGACGGTCGGGATCCACAATCCCGCTACCAATCAGCAAGATGGGCAAGACGTAAGGAGCGCCCCACACCTGGACCGCGCAGACAAGGAGGCCGGGGCGAGGCTATCACATCGGAGCGCCGCCGCGCTTCCTAGAAGCAAGCGCGTAGCGGCATCGCTGCGGTTGACATCGAATTCGATGACGCTGATGCCCAAACAAGCGTTCACGCGCGCCGACTCGGCACAGCGGAGGCGCGATAGCGGCCACCTAGTGGTGCGGGCGAGGCCCGACCCAAATCTACTGTCTTTTGTCTAGCGACAATCCTGCTCCACGCCGCCTGCCGACGAGAGCAAATGTTGTGTGGCTATGAAGCCGACGCACAACCATCGGATTGGAGCTGCCGCGAAAAACCCCGCCCCGGTCAGGGTTTACCACTTGCCCAAGCCCCCTTTTAAATATTTAATACGACATTAAATTTGGGTTGATTTCCCATTATATTTAAATATAGTTTTTTGGCATTTAAATTGGTCCCATTAAAAGCCAAGAGATTAGACATGGATGCGCTCGTTCACAGTCCGTCCCGCCCGGCATGGGACAGCTCAATTCTGGACAAGAAAGAAAAGGTTCGCGTAGACAGCGCGAGCAAGTACAGGATTTGCGTCTTCGGGATCGGCTATGTCGGCACAGTATCGGCAGCCTGTCTTGCACGCGACGGACATGACGTCGTGGCGGTCGATGTCAATCAGGACAAGGTCAACGTCCTGAACCGTGGACTGTCGCCGATCGTGGAGCCAAATCTCGCTGAAAGCATTGGCTCCGGGGTCAGCACCGGCCGCCTGAAGGCAACCACAGATTCCGCGGCCGCCGTCTCGTCGACGGACATTTCATTGGTCTGTGTTGGAACCCCCTCACAGGACAACGGATCGCTGGAAACATCTTTCCTGAGCCGGGTGGCGCAGGAGATTGGAGAAAGCATCCGCAAGACCACGAACTTCCATTCTGTTGTCATGCGCTCGACGATGTTGCCGGGCACGATGGAGAACATAGTCATACCCATTCTGGAGCGGTCGTCCGGCAAAAAAGCGGGTCTAGATTTCGGGGTCGCCTATCTGCCCGAGTTTCTGCGGGAGGGGACGGCCATATCCGACTATGATGATCCTGGAACCATTGTAATTGGTGTCGACGATGATCCGCTTACGCTTCGGCGACTCATGGAAATTCACGATCGATTCGCGGTAACGCCTCTGGTGCTGTCAATTCGTGCCGCCGAGGCGGTCAAATATGCAAACAACGCCTGGCACGCGACCAAGATCAGCTTCGCGAACGAGATGGGATTGCTTTGCAAGGCGATGGGCGTCGACAGCCACGAAGTCATGAACGTCCTGGTCGCCGACAAGAAACTAAATATCTCGCCGGCATACCTCAAACCAGGGTTTGCATTTGGCGGGTCCTGCTTGCCGAAAGACGTGAGCGCTTTGCGCTATGCAGGACGAAATGTCGACGTTGACACGCCCCTGCTCGACGCCGTGCTGCAGGCGAACGAGAACCAAATTCGCAGCGCTTTCCGACTCGTTGCTGCGACCGGAAAACGGCGTATCGGACTCGTCGGGCTGAGCTTCAAGCCGGACACGGACGATCTGCGCTACAGTCCGATGCTCGAGATTGCGGAACGGTTGATTGGTCGCGGTTATGAGCTCGCGATCTACGACTCGAACGTTCGCCTGTCTCAGCTCACGGGGGTCAACAGGGATCACCTGACGAGTCGCCTGCCGCACATTGCCTGTCTGCTTCGGGAGAAAATGAGCGACGTCGCGGCCTTTGCCGACGTTCTCGTCGTGGGGAACCGTAAGGAGTTTCTGAAGAACTCATTGGTTTTGAACGGTCATGACAAAGTAATCATCGATCTTGTACGCATCTCGCCGGAAAAGCAGACCGCAGACGACTATCGCGGCATTTGTTGGTAAGTCGCTGGGACAGCGATCATGACAATGGCATCGGTCGTTGAGGCCACGCGCAGCGTACGCCGGCGGAGAATCCTGATCATCGTTGAAAATCTCCCCGTTCCGTTTGATCGCCGGGTCTGGGCGGAGGCGCAATCATTGCACAGGGCGGGTCACGAGGTTTCGGTGATCTGTCCCCGTGGCCCGTTCGCAGAAACCCCGTTCGAATCGATCGACGGCATCGACGTTTACCGCCATCCGCTACCAATCGAGGCCAAGGGCAAGCTCGGCTATCTTGCCGAATACAGCAGCGCGCTATGGTGGGAGTTCGCCTATTCGCTCAAGGTGTTTTGGGGGCGCGGTTTCGATGTGATTCACGCCTGCAATCCGCCAGATCTCATTTTCCTGGTCGGGGCCTTCTACAAGTACCTGTTCGGCAAGAAGTTCGTATTCGACCATCATGACCTGAACCCCGAGCTGTTCGAAGCAAAATTTGGACATCGCGGGCTGATGTGGAAGGCGCTTGTCTTTCTCGAGCGTCTGACTTTTGGCGTGGCTGACATTTCCATCGCCACCAACCGGTCTTACGCCAATGTCGCTGTCCAGCGCGGCCAGATGGAACCCGATCGCGTGTTTATCGTCCGCTCGGGGCCAAATCTCGCGCGCGTGCGTGAGCTCGCCCCCGATAACACATGGCGCAACGGCCGGTCGCATCTGGTCGCCTATGTCGGCGTGATCGGGGAGCAGGAAGGCATTGACCTTCTGCTAGAGGCGGTCCGGCACATCACGTCCACATGTCAACGTACCGACGTCCAGTTCGTTATCATGGGCGCAGGGCCAAGCCTGGAGCAACTCAAAGCGACATGTACGCGGATGCGACTTTCGGAATTTGTCACTTTCACCGGCAGGGTCGACGACACGACGCTGTTCAAGGTGCTTTCGACCGCAGACGTCTGCGTCAATCCGGATCGTCCCAACGCGATGAATGACATGTCGACCATGAACAAGATCATGGAGTATATGGCGCTCGGCAAGCCGATTGTGCAGTTCGATCTGGCCGAAGGGCGGGTGTCGGCCCAGTCTGCTTCTCTCTATGCCCGCAACCCCGACACGGCCGATTTTGGTGACAAGATCCTCGAACTCATCGACGACCCAGATCGTCGCCGCGAGATGGGCATGTACGGACGCAAGCGTGTGCGCGACGAGCTGTCGTGGGAGCATGAAGAGCCGAAATTGATTGCGGCTTACGACGCTCTTTTCAAATAAGGCCTTTCCAGCACCAAAGAACCACGATTCCGCGTCCCACCTTCCGGCAAGCCTGACCGAGTCAAATTGACTGTCTTTGTCATTGGCCGGCTTTGGGAAGGCTCGTCGATCAAATGTAAGCCACTAACCGGTTTATCGATGCCGCCAGCGCATCAGTTGGCGATAGAGGCCCAGCCTTGTACTGACCCTCCAGGCAACACCACGCATCGCATCCGGATCGCGCAAGTGCTGGCGCATGTAGTCCGCATCCATGCTGTTTGTCAGACAAAGGCGGGAGTAGAGAAAAGGTTCGAACCCCCGATGATGCCCAAGCTGGATTGTAAAGAGGTGCGTGTAGCCGGCCTTCAGAGCCGCGTCCCACACGCGTCGGGAAAAGCGCCCGTATGGGAAGGCGAAAAGAGTAACCTGTTGCCCCAGGCGATCCTCTAGCATCGACTTCGACACCATAAGCTCGCGACCGAGTTCGACATCCGAGACAGTGGTCAAATCGACGTGGGCCATGCCATGTGAGCCAATCGCAACGCCGTTCCTGCCAAGTTCCTCAATCATCTCCCAGCTCATACGTCCCGGCGAGCCCACGAAATCCACTGGGATAAAGGACATGAAACCCGGAATCCGACCGGTCTTCACGTAACGCGCATAGACATGCGTGTAGTCCGAAAGACATCCATCGTCGAAGGTTAGCAGGACCGAACCGGTGTGCCTGCCTTTCGGATTGGGGCAATGCTCCAGAAAATACTGAGGCGAGACCAGCCTGTCCCCGCAAAGCGCGAGATGTGCATCGAATGTTTCATGCGTCAGGCACCACGCATTCGAAGGCGACGCTTCCACCAGCTCGTGATAGTTCAGGACAATCATAGAGTTTGTATCAGATCTGAGACACGCCGGCTCCAGGCCTGCCAGTTCAGCCGGACTTCGAAAGCGTCGCGGCTCGATTGTCTCAGGCGTGCCAGCCGTTCCGGGCACGCAAAGGTCTCGGAGATGACCGTCGCATAGTCCTCCTTCGTCGCATCCGGCGGCAACAAGATGCCCGTCTCCCCATCGCGGATAGCACCGGGCACGCCACCTGTGGCCGGCGCAATGCTCGGTACGCCATGGGCCGCCGCTTCGCAAAACACGATGCCGTAGCAATCTGCCCGGGTCGGCAAGAGAAAGAAATCCGCGTCGCGATAGAGTTGATCCAGTCGATTGCGCTGTTCACGATCGTTCTTATCGAGGAAAGGAATGATCGTCAGGCCATCCTGGGTGACAGGCTTGGGCGGAGTGCATCCGCAGATCACGAGCTCCGCCTCTACGCCCCTGCCCCTTAGCTCAGCGAGAGTTCCGACCGCGATGTCCGCGCCCTTCTCTTTCCAGTTGGCCCCGATGAACAGGAGCCGGCACGGACCCGGCTTGCGGCAGCCAAGCACCGAGGCACGATCCGGCGCTTCTTCGAGGTTGGCGCCCCAAGGAATGACATGCACGCGCGCACGGTCGACGCCATAGTCCCTAACCGCAGATTCGGCGGCCCATTTCGAGGGGTAGAGGACCAGATCCGCGCGGGCAATTGTGTTGCGTTCCAGGCGTTCCGCAATCTCCCGAGCGTTGCGTGACAAGTTCCGATAGTTGGGATGGTAATTCTCGACAAGCCGAAAGGTCGCGTCGGACGCATACACGAGGGGAACGCCTTTAGGTACATTCCAGGCGAAGTTGGACCCGGCGGGTGCGAAGACGATATCGGGCGAGACGGCGCGGATCTTGCGTGCTGCGTCCGCTGCATACTGCGCAACAACAGGCCCCGCATGGAATGGGGAGAGGCCCGGCCTATGAAAGGCGCGGCAAAGTCTGGAATACGTCTTGTAAAGAGGCAGGATCGGTGCATTCAGGGGACCGATATGGACCACCTCATGACCTTCATTTGCGAGCGATCTCGACATGTGAAACGGGGTGCCGGACCAGAACCTGACCTCGCTTGCGTCGCCGATCGTGGCGAAGGCGATCCGCCGCGCTGCCTGGCTGCCGGAAAGGTGGCGCTGATTCATTTCATTCCCTTACACACGGCGCAACCGGCAGATTGTGCCAAAAGCAATCATGGCACTCTTCGAAAAGGTGCGCTCCACTCTTCCGCGTCTTCCGCGCTGATTCAACGACTAGAATCTCCGGAGCATTAAATATTAACTATCAGACATTTCAATAATTATCTAATTTATTTAATTTGATTGCCGGCGACATAACGATCCGCTCCGCGGGCTCCTCCGCTTGGCACGGCGCCATGACCTCGCAGTCAAACATCTCCGGTCATCGATCACACCCATGTTTCCGCCGCTCGTGCGGCTCTATCACGCAGGATGGCGGTTTCCGCGAGGTTCGCTCGCATCCCAGCAAAGACAGCGATAAGGATCAAACAGATGCCCCAAAAGTGCACCATAAACCCCAGAAAAACGATGGTTGTTATGACAACTCCGAGCGCGACCGACAGCCGTCCTTCTTCCGGAGTAAGGTGACGCGATTTATCGATCGAACCAAGCCAGCATGCGCCCACAATCGTCAAAAGAACTAATATGCTTCCGGGAATTCCATACGCCATTGCATTAGCAAGCCAAAAGGCATCCACACTCTCACTCAAAAGCGCGCCGTTGGATTGCCAATCCCAGTCGCCGTTCGCACCAATTCCGAAGATCGGCGAACCGAGTACGACACGCCCCCCAACCTGCCAGATCGCTTGACGGTACCAGGCCGCCTCCGGGCTTACTCCGCAAAGGCGTACAAGCGTTACGACAGGGTTGCCAGAGAAAGTGAAAACAGTAACGACTATGGCAGTCACACACAGTCCGACCAACTTCCATCGAGCCGTGAAGCGAGGGGTTGCAACATAGAACATCGCGAGCGCAAATCCGATCAGATAAGCCAGCAACGGACTCCGCGCCTGCGAAAACAACACACCGATGAGCGCAATACCTGCAACAGCCCAGCCAAATACCTGGGACCTAAACGTAATCAAGGCCACGGTCCCAAACCAAGCGCAAACAGCGCCGAATAATATCGAATGCTCCAGCGGCCCCATGGCACGAATGACCCCTTCCCTATACAAGGTCTCGGCCTTCGTCGCTAATGCGCCTTCATAGCTGAATTTCACATAACCAGTAATGCCTTTGATGAATTCATAGGTGAACAGTTTATCATTCAAAGGGTCGAGAAGCGCGATACAGACAATCAGAACTGCCAGCATGCAGGAGAAGCGTGCGAGTCGCACGGAACTATCGCCAGGAGTGAGATACCGGAACGTCAGATATCCGCCAGTGAATACAATTGCGTCTATTCCCGCCCCTTTAAGGCCCGTAAGACCACCTGTGATGGTGGCGGCAAACATCATCCAAACGCCCGCAACCGGGGCCAAAATATCTGATGGCACGCAGACTACAGCTCGCGCGCTTGAGAGTCGCGATATCGCCGCGATGGAGGAAACAAAAATCAGAACTCGAGCGACCGAGAGGCGAAAATCACCGACGAAGAAAGACAGGCCCTCGGGCAGAAAAATCGCGACCAGTAATACTTTGAGATATAGCTCGGTACGCGAGTGCGAGCCGCTTGCCGCACGCCTGACTGAACTCAGCTGCCGATCCCGCAGATAGGCAAGTTGAAAACCCGAATCCAATTCTAAGCTTCTGCGGTTCAACGTGAATACCCCCAATGCCGAAGACGTTCCGCAAAAAAGAAGCAGCGCTCAAAATTGAGGCGCCGCGTAAAGCGACCGTTCCGTCCGAAGACGCGCATCATTTCGTCGTCTCCAAAGGAATAGCCTGGAAGTTACGACGCAGGCGCCTCGCTACGGTGGGTGAAATCAGCGCGTAAACAAGCGCCTTGTAGTAGTGCAGATCCGCGGGATGCAAACAAGCACATTGCCAACCCGTCCTCAACGCCGAAAGGCGACGGTTTGACCGACGAAAATCCAACACGCTTCTCATAAAATGGGCGGCGATGTTGTTGTCCAGCAAACTGTTACGAGAGCTGTGGCTGCTATCCTCGCATTCTGGCTCGAACCGTACACCTCGCCGCTCGCACGCTCGCTTGAATGCCGCAGCCTCGAACTGCCTGCGCCACGTTGGCGCACGCCGGGTGAGTGAATTGGGAAGGATGCGATACGCGTAAAGGCACTCGCCCAACACGGTCATCGGATATATTTCCCCAATTCTCAATATATAGTCGTAGGTCTCAGCAACCTTCAACGAGGGCTCGAACCGCATGTCCCCGACCAATGACATTCGAAACATTCCTGTCGGATCAAGGGCAGGCATTCGAAAGGCTCGAATCTCAGACTGGCAGTCGTCCTCGCTTTGCGGCGCAAACACGGGCGCCATGAATTTCCCGTTAATGATAAGCTCGTTACCGCAGAATACGGCAGCCAAATGCGGCTTGTTGAGCAGCGCACGAACCTGTCTTTCAATTCGCGCTGGATGACTGATGTCATCCGCGTCTTGAATTGCGTAAAACTCGCCGCGGATCTGATCGAGCGCCCGATTGACAGCCACAGGCTTGGTCGAATTTGCCTGGTGGATCACACGGACACGCTCGTCCACTAGCAAGTCTTGAACTGAGTCGAAGCAGCCGTCCGTGCTGCCATCGTCGATAACTAGGATCTCCAGATTTTTATACGTCTGATCGATTATGCTCAGCAGCGACGGCCGTAGATATTCCCCTGCGTTGTAAACGGACATCACGACCGTGACGAGGGGACCTTCAGGCACCCCTTCGACTTTGGGCGGATGTGCTTGGGACGTCATGAAAAGCTCCCGGTCAGTCAAGTCCAGTATTTTGTCTTCAATACATTAGCCAAATTAACCAGCTACTATTTAATTTGGACAACGCCGATTTTATCCAATATATTATTATAATGCAACAAACCTCAGCCGGAGCGTTAATCGGCACTCCGGTGAACGTCATGGTGCGGGCCACGACCCGGGGAGATCGACAGGTGGAGCGAGCGAGCACCTTCAGATGAATAGGCTGCAAAGTGACAGGACCCGTGCTCCGATCAACGGGGCTGGGCAGAGCGACCAGGCCGAAGGCTGCGGCATTGGAGAACTCGTCAATTTCACCGCGACCATTATTGCGACGACCACTACACCCGTTACGGCTTCTCCGATGCTGGCTGAGCCGGATTCGAACCCCTGGAGTGGCTAGGTACTTGAGATGATTTGTAAAGCTTGCTTGTCAGACCGCGAACATCGCCGCCACGTATTTACCGAGATGATGTTTGGTACAGGAGAGCGGTTTGAATACCAGGAATGTATTGATTGTGGGACGATCCAGCGCCTGGCGGATGTCGCAGATGAGGGTCGCTTTTACCCTGACGGGTATTATTCATTCGCCAAGCCTTCGCGAAATTCGCGGGTCATCGCAATCAGGGATGCGCATGCACTCGGCATCAAAAGCATATTGGGGGCCGTAGCGTCCTTTGTGAGGTACGATCCCATCGTCGGGGTCATCGGAGATTTTAAGATTGATCCTAGCTCTCGGGTGCTGGACGTTGGCTGCGGGTCCGGGAAACTTCTTCATAGAATGTCTGCCGCAGGGTTCAAGAACCTTACTGGAGTAGACCCCTACATTTCCAAGCCGACATCAGGAGCCGTGACGATTCACAAATCGGATCTTCAAAGCATGTCGGGCGAGTTTGATTTCATCATGTTCAATCACTCGTTAGAGCACGTCCCTGATCCGGGCCAAAGTCTTGGCGATGCAAGAAAGCTGCTTGCGCCCGGGGGCCGCATTCTGGTTCGCATCCCAACTTCGTCCTCGCAAGCATGGACGGAGTACGGCCCGAATTGGGTGCAACTGGATGCGCCACGCCACATTGTGATTCCCTCTCGCAAGGGAATGAGCGCGTTGGCGGAGCGCTGCGGCCTGTCTGTCAGACAATCGATTGATGATTCCACTGCGTTTCAGTTCTGGGGAAGCGAAATGTACCGGAAGTCTAAGCCGCTCACATCATCCGGGCCAAGCGATGTGTTTAGCCGTCATGAGTTGAGAGGGTTTGCCAAGCGAGCGGCAAAGCTGAATATCGAACAACAGGGAGATCAGGCAGCTTTCCTGTTGACCGCTGCTTAGGCTGGATGGCCCGAATCGCAAACCCCTGCCCCTCCGACCTCAAATGTCACCCAGATCAGAGGCGGATCTTTGGGGGTGACTGCCACCAGCCAACCTCGCGGTCGAATGATTAAAGGAAGAAACTGTTCGATTATTTGAAGCTACTCTGATCAGCCTGACGATCGACCATAGCGTCCGAGCGAGTTGATTTGCCTTGTCTCGCCTTCTGGAAGCCCTTTATGTGGGACCAACCGATACGCAGCGTAGCTTCCATTCTGTCCATGGAGTTGCGCGGGAACCGCGTGCGGCTTCGAAACGAGTCGTACAACGCGGCATTCGCGTTTGGAACGCCAGCTCTCCAAGGTTTGTTCCAGGTCGTGAAATGAACTATGTTGGGCTTGTACTCGCCCGCTAATTCAGAGACGTCGAGCTTCTCGTTGTAAGCTAGATAGTTCCATCGGGAATCGAGCTTTTTCCAAAGGCCATCGCACGCAACATTCAATGCGTCTTGATCCGAGTAGGGCGATCCAGGACAGCGCTTGAGATATTCTAACGCTGTTTCGACGATTTGCGCCTTTCGCCATTGGTGCAGGTCTATCAGAAGTACACCGGCGTTAAAGTAATCTCGCACGCGAGGTACCGGTAGGCGAACGGTTTGATTTTTCAGCTGAGAATCGAGACCGTCCAAAACCGCGCCAAGAACACTTCCCTCCAGATCTGTTGCCCAGAGCGCCTGCAGATCATCAAGAGCGAGAAGATCGCAGTCCAGATACAATACCTTGGAGACCGTATCCGGGAAAATACGCGGAATGAGGAATCGGGCGTAGGTGATTTTTGAAATGTAACTAATCGTCGAGAACTCCTGGAACATTCCCAAGTCCACCTCGATCCATCGGATCGACGCAGAACCATGCGGAAGGGAGTCCAATATCCTCCTTCGAACACGCTCGGAAAGCCCGTCGGCAAGCACATGAAACTCGAGCGGTTCGCCGCTTCTATCCGTTTCCACAATCGACCGCAGGGTCGTCGCGAGTGGCATGGCGTAACGCCTGTCACAAGCGAGGACGATTGGACCTCGTATCCGTTTTGAGTCCATCTAATGACCTACATGGTTCCCGGAGGAGAAATGACTGCTATCGACCTCGGGTTGATGCTGACTCTTCGGCGATTGCGATGCCCACCCCAATAGCTTGCCCGGCGTCCTTCTGATAACTGACAAAGCCCATTGACGGCCGCCCTCGCCCGGAATCTTCAGCAACCGCCAGAGCGGAGGCAAGTAACGCAGCCGGCGATCCATAGCCATCGCCTCGCGCATGAGGCGGAGGCCGTCATTAAGGCGGCCCCGTCGCAGCAACGCGATCCCGCGCTGGAATATTCGCTCGGCCAATGCATGACGAGCTAAGCCTTTCAAGTCACGCGAGGTGCCGAGACGATCCCCGTATTCATCGAAGAAGCTCTCAAACGCAAGTTGACACTGTCGATAGTCGGATATTATCTCGGCAAAGTACGCGTTAGACATAGCAGTTGAGTGCCTTCGATAGATTGCCTGCACCGCGTCGATGCGCGCCACCGAACCGCTCGCCGCGAAACGAAGCCACATCTCCATATCGCCGCTGTGCGGCAACGATGCTCGATAGCCGCCGATTGCTTTTTGCGTACTCGTTCGCGCAATAGCGGTCGGCGTCCAAACAAAGTTCGTCGCAATCGCACACATCTCTTCCAGGAGATCCTGGCGAGCCCACGTGTAGTCTTGCGTCGGTTCGATATTCGGGATCGGCGAATCATCGTTCCAACTGACGCATTCGCCATGCGTGAGAACAACGTCCGGATTTTTGTCCATGATTTCGACGGCGCGTTCGAGTGCGCCGGCGACCAGCAGATCATCCGCAGACAACAGAAGGAAGTAATCGGCGGAGGCCCAGGCAATTCCCTCATTGTATGTGCCGATATGCCCCTTGTTCCGCTCGTGCGCGACCACGGTCACTCGAGGGTCGTCTCGCGCCAACTTTCTCGCCACCGAGAGCGAATTATCGGACGAAGCGTCATCGATGATCAGCACGCGAAGATCTGCGACGGACTGCCTGAGAACGCTCCCCACGCAGGCTTCAAGGAACCGCCCATAATTGTAACAGGGTACAACGATATCGACTTTGGCCATGCGCCTGATTCCCTGAGCCCAACCGAAATGATCGGCGTCACCAGCGCAACTGCCGGCTCGCGACATCGACACGATCTGTTTAGACTTGAAGTTCTTTCTTCAACGTCTCCGCAATCAGCACCTGATTCTCCTCAGTCATCTGGGCGTAGAGCGGCAGCAGGATCGAGTGATCCTGCGCAAGCTCCGATTGCCGAAGGTCGTGAGGCCGCTTGTCATTCGAGTAGGGTCGCTCGCGATGCGCACACATGATGCCGCGTCGAGTTGCAATTCCCTGATCGAGGAATCGCTGCATCAGCACCTTCTGATCCACGCCATCCGGCAGTCTGACGCAGTAGCTCTGCCAGTTTGAACGAGCCCACTGCGGTTCGAAAGGCAAGATCAATCCCTCGATGTTACCGAGCAGTTCCGTGTAGCGGGAGGCAAGCGAGCGACGGCGCGCGACAAGCTCGGAGAGCCGCTCAAGTTGCTTGCGGCCAACCGAGGCCTGGATATCGGTCATGCGGTAATTGAAGCCCACCATCAGATAGTCTTCGAAAATCACTTGCGCGGAGCCATGGCGCACTGTGTCCGGCACACTCATGCCGTGCTGGCGCAGCAGTCTGAACTTTCGATCTAGCTCCGCGTCCGCGGTAGTGAGCATTCCACCCTCGCCGGTCGTGATGACCTTGCGAGGATGGAACGAAAAGCACGCGATCCGGCCGTGCGGCTTGCCGATCCGCTCCCAGTGGCCGTTCACCCGGACCTCGCTGCCGGCGGCACAGGCCGCGTCTTCGATCAGGATGAGGCCATGACGATCGGCGAACGCAGCGAGCGCCGCGAGATCACAGGGCATGCCCATCTGATGAACGGCGATGATCGCACGCGTGCGTGACGTGATCGCTTCGGCTACCCGATCCGGATCTATGTTGTAACTGTCCGGGTCGATATCCACGAACACCGGAGTCGCGCCACAATATTTGATGCAGTTGGCTGTTGCGATGAAGGAATGACTTGCGGTGATCACCTCGTCGCCAGGCCCGATGTTTGCCGCAGTCAAGGCGACGTGCAATGCCGTCGTGCAATTCGAGACCGCGCACGCATGAGGCGCACCAACCAGAGCAGCGAATTCCCGCTCGAACGCAGCAACCTGCGGCCCCTGCGAAACCCAGCCGGATAGCACGGCCTCGCGAGCCGCGTCGGCCTCCTCCTTGTCAAGAAGCGGAATGGCAATCGGGATCATGAAGCTAGCGCCTCCTGCTTGTGCACTGAGCCCTCGGTCTCGTAAGACCTGGAGCTGATCCAGTTCGTTGACCACCTGGCAGCCACGTCAAGTCGCATTGGGGCGCCTCGATGTCCTCGCATCACTGGATTTACCTTCATTGATTTAATATGATATCCAAATTAAATGGCGGGCCATTTAGAATCAAGATATTAGTTGCCGTGCCGCGAACACCCAATTACGCCCTCATTTGAGTGAATCTGCAGTTAGCGCTGCACGGGAAGTCTCATCGCGTTGCCACGGATGAGCTCCACTTCGGGAAGCTATGGTCGCCCTGCGCCGGGCAACAATGTTGACACAACAATAGACCAATAATCCGGGCCACAAGCGCGGCTCTTTGAACAGTGCAATGAGCGTCCGATTATTGGCTTCTCCTTTGTTCACGCGCAGTTCGGGAAAGCGCTGGACGAGCTCGAATATTCCCCTGTAGGCACGCGTTCTGACCGCGATCAGTTGCAGCACAGTGCGTGGGGGGAATACCGTGGAGCTGACGCAGGGCAATGTCGCCCGCTCTCCTGGTCTGAACTGAAGACAAACATAGGTGTCATCAGCAATGACATCCGGAAACTGACCGAATCGCCTGCGCCCCGCCTCGGATAGGGCATAGACGCCAGACCCACCGATTCCCTGGCGCGAAGATGGCAGTCGTGACCGAATTCCGTAGTATTTGCGGACCAGCCAGGAACAGCCCGTCACATTGATATCTGCCGTCGGTGCCGCCGCCAAAACGTCGCCCTGCTCGAGGCGCTTCGCCAGAGCTCGAACGGCGTCAAGCGACAGAACAATATCGGCGTCAGCATAAATCCGAGGAAACCCATTTGAGATTTGATCACCCAGATTCAGCGCGTGGGTTTTGCCTGCGATATCCGACTCGACAACATGGACGGTCGGACTGAAGCGCCGGGCGACGGTCGCAGTGTCGTCAGTACACCCGTTACAAACGACGACCACGCCGATCTCGTCCGAAGCCGGGTTGGTGACCCACTGGCTCAGCGTCCGCGCAATCACGGAACTCTCGTTGTGGGCCGGAACGACGATCGAAATCATGGCTAGCCGGATCGGAATGGATCAAACTCACCCGCGAGCAGCGGCAGTGCGATCGGTATCACGAAGCCACCGCTTCTTTCTGGCGGGATGGCTCGAGCGATCCGCGTTCGGCTCGCCACCATTTCACAAGATCGGCAAGTCCCTGTTCGAGCGGCACACTCGAGCGGAAGCCGAGCAGGCGCTCCGCCTTTCCTGTCGAAGCCAGGCGGCGCGGCACCGGATTGACCGATCGCTCCGGCGCGAATTCCGGCGACAAGCCACGATGGCCCATCACCGAAGCGAGGGTCGTAGCAAGCTGCAACAGGCTGGTCTCGGTCCCGCTCGCGACATTGAAAACCTGATCGGTGAGCTTTGCCTTCGCCCCCATAATGTTGGCGCGAGCAACATCGCGAACGTGGACGAAATCCATGGTCTGCTGACCATCGCCGAAGATAATCGGGGGCAGGCCCGCTTCTAGCCGCTCCATCCAGCGGATCAGCACCTCGGTATAGCGGCCATGGATGTCCATGCGATCGCCATAGACATTGAAATAGCGGAAGGCGACATAGTCGAGCCCGTGCATGTCGTTGAAGGTGCGCAGCAGCCCTTCGTTGAAGGCCTTAGCCGCCCCGTAAAGGGTACGGTTGTCGTAAGGATTCTGCCGCTCCGTCGTGGGAAACTCCTCCGCCATGCCGTACACCGATGCGGAGGACGCCGCGATAACCTTCTGGACATTGTGCTTGACGCACAGTTCGAGCAGATCGAACGTCGCGTCGACCATGACTTCCATGGCCAAGCGCGGCTCGGCGGCGCAATGGGTGATGCGGAGTGCGGCCTGATGAAAGACGATGTCGGCCGCCTGCACCAGCGCTGCCATGAGCTTGCCGTCGCGGATGTCTCCGTGGACGAGTCGCACAGGACCGCGCGAGACGGCGTGCCGAAGATTTTCGGGCCGTCCTCTCACCATGTTATCAAGCGCAACGATTTCGAGGCACCCTTCGTCGCACAGCAGGTCAATGATGTGCGAGCCGATAAAACCGGCCCCACCCGTAACCAGAATCCGCTTACCCTTCAGATCAGCCAAGATGCTCTCCTGTTGTTGGAGCTCGGAAAGCAGATGTGCATGACATGCTGCTTTGACCGGGATGCCTTAGGCAGCCTCGGCAAGTACTGCCTTCTGCAGCCGAGCCACGACTTCTGCCACCTGATCCGGCCGCAGTTCCGCATAGATCGGTAACGAGAGGAATTCGCTCGCCAGCCGTTCAGTGACGGGATAATCGCCTGCGCGGCAGCCAAGATTCGCGTAGGCCTTCTGCAGGTGAACCGGAACGGGATAGTGAATGCCCACACCAATTCCGCCTTCCTGCAGCACCTTCAGCGCCTCGTCACGCCGGGGAAGCCTTACCGCGTAGACGTGGTAGACATGCCGGCTGTGGGTCGGCGCTCGCGGTCGTTCGAACGGAAGCTTCTCGAGCATGGAATCATACTGCGCAGCCACTGTCCGGCGCCTGTCGGTCCAGGATTCGAGGTGGTCCATTTTGACGTTCAGCACGGCGCCCTGAATGCCGTCCATGCGGAAATTGTAGCCGGCGACAACGTGATTGTATTTGGATTCCTGGCCCCAATCACGGAGCAGCGAAATCCGTCGTGCGAGGTCCGGGCTGTTGGTAACCACCGCTCCGCCCTCCCCGTATGCTCCGAGATTCTTGCCGGGATAGAAGCTGAAGCAGCCGAGATCGCCGATGGATCCGGCGCGCCGGCCCCTGTATTCCGCACCATGAGCCTGCGCCGCGTCCTCGATGACGACGAGCCCGTGGCGGCGAGCGATCTCCATGATCGGATCCATGTCCGCCATCAGTCCGTGCAAGTGCACAGGCAGTATCGCCTTCGTTCGCGGCGTGATCGCGGCTTCTATCAAGGCCGGGTCCATTGTCCAGGAGATCGGGTCGACGTCGACGAACACCGGCTTGGCGCCGCAGTACAGAATCGCTGCGGTCGTGGCGACGAACGTCATCGACACGGTGATCACCTCATCGCCCGGCCCAATGTCGGCCGCGAGCAGCGCAAGATGCAACGCCGAGGTTCCACTATTGACCGCGCGGCAGTGATCAACGTTGCAATAAGCCGCAAAGCGATCCTCAAAGGCGGCAACGTCCGGCCCCAGAACAAATTGAGTGCTGTCGATGACCCGCGCAACCGCGGCATCGATCTGTGGCTTGATCTGGCGATACTGAGCCTTCAGGTCCAGAAAAGGTATCAAGCGGCTATCCTCTCCGGGTCGCCCGGACCCATTAAATATATTAAATGATTATTCCAGATAAAATTAAATCATATAAATCGCGCAATGAAAATAGCCGCGCGAAGAAATTTGAGCTGAATCTAATCCTTGATTAACGGTCTGCGGCTTCCGCGGCGACGTGGCGCGGTTCACGAACCTGCGCGGGTACGCCGGCAACAATCGCCTGCGGTGGAACGTCCCTTGTCACCACCGCGCCGGCGCCCACGATGGCCCCAGCGCCGATCGTGACACCGCAAAGAATGGTGGCGTTGGATCCAATGGATGCCCCGCGGCCGATATGGGTTCGTTCCACCTTCCAGTCCGCAGGTCCCTGCAGCTTGCCGTCCGCAGTGGTTGCCCTCGGGTATTTGTCGTTGGTGAACATCACGCCATGCCCGATGAAAACCTCGTCCTCGATGGTCACGCCTTCACAGATGAAGCTGTGTGAAGATATCTTGCAGCGCGCCCCGATTTTCGCGCCGATCTGGATTTCGACGAAAGTTCCTATCCTAGTGTCGTCTCCGACCGAGCAGCCATAGAGATTAACGAGATCCGGATGGAATATTCGGACGTCGCGACCGAGTTGAACGTCCTTCGCGATGGGCATCTGCTATCTCCAAGCTCTCAACAACCTTGCAACAGTCTCATAGACGCCGCAGCCTGAGCCACGGCGCAATCACAACCACCCCACCTGCCGCTCGATGAAGGTGATGCAGGAGCGGATGTCCGGTGAGCATCAGCCCGAGCCCCCAACAGAGGGCGGCGACACCGCACGCAGCGATTAGGCCAACGAAGGACGGTACGATCCTCGCTTCGATGAGCGCCGCGCAGACCATCACACCTGAAGCGGACATAGCCGTCACAACGGCGCTCTTCAGCAAAGCACGAGAAAGATGTTTTGGCTCAAGGGCAAGCCGTCGACCGATGAAATACAAAGCCACGGCAGCCTGGAACGGCAAGGTCAACAATGCTGAAGCTGCCACGGCCTCGGCTCCAAAGAAAGCTGCGCACAGAATGACGAGAAGCGAGGGCGGTAGGGAGATCAAGGACGACGTGAGCGCGTCGCGCACGCTGCCGGTAGCCACCAATGTCGGATAGCTCAAACAGGCGGCGAACAGCGCCAAATTCGCGACGCAGAGAAAGCGAACCAGAGGCACGATTTCCAACCAGTTCTGGCCGAGCAGGATCAGAATGATCGGATGCGCCATGATCGCGATGAAGAGCAGAAAGGGCCACTGTACAACCGAAAGCAGCTCAATCGCCTCAAGGTAGGCACTCCTCAGACCCGCCGCATCTCTGCTCCTCGAGACAAGGGCAGGCATGATGATGGGGTTCAAGACCTGCACGACGAGCCTGTCGAAAACCTGAGTTATGCCCGTGGCACGGCTGTACAAGCCGACAGAGGTAAAGTCGAGAATCTTCGCCAGAAACAGCTGAGGCGACAGGTTATACAACACGTTTATGATGCTTATGCCGCTCGAATACAGGCCGAAACCGACGACGTCACGAAAATCCGCAACCGATGGCCGAAACACGCCGAAATCGCGATGCTGCCTCAGCAACATGATGGTCAAGACCACGTTGCCCGCTATGCCGCCCCAGACCGGCGCCATAAAACCGAAGCTCAACATTGCAAGCGCGATGGATACCGTGGCCCCCACGACGGCGGATGCAAGGTTGCAAATGGCGAGCTTCCCAAACTCCATGTCACGGCGAAACAGGCCGATAATCGTTCCAGAGAATGGTGCAAGCAGGAAGCTCAGCGCCGAGACCGCGATCCCTTTCCGCAAACTTTCCTGCTCGAATAGCTGTGACAGAACGCCCGAAAGTGCGAGCAGCGCCAGCCCGGTGAATGCCGAAAATCCAAACGTGACCGTAAAAGCGGTCTGCACGCTGGCGCGCGACAACTCGCGCTTCTGAATCAGGTAATTGGCACCTCCGAACTCCTGGAAGGACGCGACAACGACTGCCGTCACAGCATTGACGACCGCATAAATCCCGAACTCCGCGGGCGTCAGCAGACGTGCCAGCACGGCAGTCGTGACCAGGAACACAACAAGATTGCCGTACCGTTCGATCGCGGAAAAGAAGATCGAACGTTTTACGGAGCGCCGCGAACCCGGCGCGGTGCCTGACGGCCCAGGCTGATCGAGGTCCTTCATGTATCAGGCCGTGGCTCTGACCGGCGTTACAGAGGTTCGCCTCCCGGTCAGCGAAACGGGCCGGCCCTGGTCGGCAATCGAGCGTGATGCCGCCTCGAGAATTTCGATCACACGCAGGCCCGACATGCCGCCGGAGATCGGGGGCAATCCAGTACGCACGCAATCGATAAAATGCTCGATCTCGGTCTGCAGCGCCTCCTTCGCGGAGATGTGAGGCGCCCACATGTCGCCAGCCCGATATCCAATCCGGAATTGATGGGCGTCTTCGGACGGCTCGTCGAGGGTGATGCCCTTGTCATAGACCTTGATCTTCTCGGTCGGCTCAAGATCGTCATAGACGATCATCTTCTTGCTCCCGCCTACGAAGGTCTGACGGACTTTGATGGGCGAGAGCCAGTTGACGCTCACATGAGCCACGCACTTGCTATCGAAGAACAGCGTGATATGCGCCATGTTCTCCGGCGTGCCGGCCACATGGCAAGATCCCGTCGCCGAGACGGCCACGGGGTCCTCGTTCAAGATATACTGAATGATCGAGACATCATGGACCGCAAGGTCCCATATGACGTTCACATCGCTCTGGAATAGGCCAAGGCTCGAGCGCGTGCTGTCGTAATAATAGATCTCGCCGAGCTCTTCCTTAAGCACCAGTTCGCGGATTTTCTGAACCGCCGGCGTATAGAGGAAGGTGTGGTCGACCATCAGCGTTAGCCTTCGCCGATCGGCCTCGTCGATAAGTCGGCGTACAAGATCCGCGCTTGGCGCCAGTGGCTTCTCCACCAGAACGTGCTTGCCGGCCTTCAGAGCTGCAAGCGCCAACTCGTAATGCGTTCGCACCGGTGTGGCGATCGCGATCGCATCGATGCTCGGATCCTTGAGCAAGTCCTCGTAGCGGTCAGTGGTGGCCACGCCCGGGTAGAGGCGCGTGCTCGCCGCAAGCTTGCCCGGATCGAGGTCGGCGATCGCAACGAGGCGAGCGGAAGGGTTGTTGACGAAGTTGCGTACAAGATTCGGCCCCCAATAGCCGTATCCAACGACGCCCATACCAACGGGGATATCTTGCATGAAAATGTCCTCAATTTCTTGGATATGAGATCAGTGACCGTGCTCCCGCAGCCAGCACCGCTGTAAACCTCTCGGCGCGTAGTCCACCAAGCTCGACGTCCATGACCGCTCGTTCGCGGTCACGGGCACCACCAGCAGGCGACTGGCATTGGATTCCAACTTCATGAAATGCCCGATATGCAATTTGTGTCTGCAACTAGTATTCGCGGATACTTTCGTCCAGGCCGCGAAGTAATGGATAGAGGAAATAGGACATCACGCTGCGCCGCCCGACTTTCATCTCGGCGGTCACCGCCATGCCGGCGATGAATTGAGCGCGCTCCGCCGGCAGCCGAAGGTGCGTATCGGACAAGTCGACCAATACGCGGTAATAGGGAGCGGTCGGACGGTGCGCACCTTCGGCTTTCGGATCCGGCGGGAACGAGTCCTGGCTGATGACGGCTACCTCGCCTTTGGCTGTCCCATACTTCTGGAACGGAAAGGCATCAAACTTGATCCGGACAGGCTGGCCGACCGAAACCTGGCCGACGTCCTTGCCCTCGACATTGACCTCGGCCCGCAGCGGCACATCGCGGGGAACAAGTACGAACATCGGCTCGGCCTCACGGGCGACCGAACCGACAGTTCGGTTGGCAATATCGAGCACGATTGCATCGGCCGGCGCCTTCAACACGATCAACTGCCGGCGAAGCTCAGCCTTCTTCAGATCTTCCGCCGCGCTATCCCGCTTCGCCAGCGTCTCCACGAGGTCCTGATAAGCCGTCTTGCGAAAATCCTCGGCGTAGACCTTCTGGTCCGCCTCGGCTTTGTCGAGACGATGCGTATAATCGGCGATATTGCCGCGGACGCGGGCCAGATTGCTTTCGACATCGAGGCGAGCATCGCGCGACAGCAGCAAGTTCAGCTTCGAGCCGACTTCCTTGTCCATCAGCGTCGCGCGCATGACCTCGATCGATTTCATCGTTTCGAGCCGCTGAAGCAGCACTGTCTCTTCGTTCTCCGCAGTCTTCAGATTGGCGCGTGCGGACGCAATTTGCGCTTGATAGTTCTCCACCTGCGCATCGTAGGCCGCCTTGCGTTGCAGAAACATCTTGCGTTGCAGGACCTGGTCGGCGTTGGCGGATTCGCCGACCACATACTCCTCACGATTCAACTCAGCCTTGAGACGGTCAATTGCGGCATTGAACACACCGACCTTGCTGCTCAACTGGTCGAGATCCGCCTGCGAGAATGTCGGATCGAGCGTCGCCAGCAGGTCGCCGCGATTGACCCGGTCGCCGGGCTTGACATGTATCTCGCGGATGACAGAGGTCTCGAGCGGCTGGACGACGAGATTGGGGCGCGTGGTGACCAGCTTGCCCTGCGCCGTCACGATCATGTCAACCTGCGACCCCGCGGCCCAGCCGATCGCGGTGAGTATCAGAGCCAGGACGCAATAGAGCGTCACGCGGGCGATCCGCGGCGGCGCCCGATGCTCGACCTCGATCGCGTCGGATTGGAATTCCGTCACTACCTGCGGCCGGCGCCTGGTGGGCCGGAATAGCCCGCGCCGCCGCCGTTCGGTCGTCCGCACCGGAGCGTTTGCATCGCTGCCGGATTTCTCAGGCTTGGTCATGCGATCTGCTTCGTCTGCTGGTTCCAGAGATGTCGGTAAATCATGCACTTCGAAAGCAACCGGTCGTGATGATCGACGTCGACGATCCGGCCGCGGTCGATCACGAGGATCTGGTTCGCGTCTGCGAGCATCGACAGCCGGTGCGAGACGATGATGACGGTGCGCCCCTCGGCGATGCGGCGCAGGTTGCGCCGGATGATCATCTCGCTTTCGGAATCAAGCGCGCTCGTTGCCTCGTCCAGAATCAGGATGCGCGGGTTGACGATCAGCGCCCTCGCGATCGCGAGGCGCTGCTTCTGTCCGCCCGACAGGTTCGAGGCATCCTCCTCCAGCATGGTGTCGAAGCCTCGCGGGAGCCGTTCGATGAATTCATCGGCTCCTGCGAGCTGGGCCGCGCGGACGACCTCTGCAAAGGTCGCGTCGCGCTTCACGCAGGCGATATTGTCGCGAACCGTACCGCGAAACAGGAAGTTATCCTGCAAGACCAATCCGAGATTTTGGCGCAGATGGGCGAGATCGAGCTCCCTCGAATCGTATCCGTCGACGCGCAGCAGGCCCTGCTGCACCGGATACATCCCGGAAATGAGCCGCGTTAGCGTGGTCTTGCCGGAGCCGCTTCGGCCGACGATCCCGAATATCGATCCCGGGGCGATGGAGAACGAGACATCATCCAGCGCCGGCGCGCCTTCCGAGCCGTAGCGGAACGAGACATTCTCGAACTCGATCTTGCCGGCGAAGTCGGGCCGCAGCCCCTCGCGATTACCATCGCGTTCGGGCTTCTGGTTCATCACCTCGCCCAGCATCTTCACCGCCAGCGCGACTTCCTGATATTCATGAACCATGGTCACCAACTGGACCAGCGGTCCCGACACGCGCCCCGCCAGCATATTGAAGGCGACCAGCGCGCCGATGGTCATCTCGCCGCTGAAGACGTCGAGCGCTCCAAAGGAGATGATTCCGAGCGTCATCATCTTCTCAAGAAATCCGGTGGTCGACTGGGCGGCGGCAGAAATCTTCTCGACGCCGAATCGCATCGTCACCGACTGTGCGCAGCGATCGTCCCAGACCCTGCCCTGCAGCGGCTCCATCGCCAGCGACTTCACCGTGCGCATGCCGTGCACGGTCTCGACCAGCAGAGCCTGACGTGCACCTTCCGCCTGGTAGAGATTATAGAGACGGCGCCGGAACGGTCCCATCAGCAGCGCAACGACCATGCCGCTCGCGGCAGTGAAGGCCAGCACCATGCATGTCAGTTTGACGCTGTAGAACGCCAGCACCGGGAGGAAGACGAACAGCGACAGCGCGTCGAGCGTGGTCAGGAACAGACGGCCGGTCAGGAACTCGCGAATTCGCGCCGCCTGCTGCATGTGCTTCACCAGGACGCCGGCCGAAATGTGCTCAAAGAAAGTCACGGGCAGGCCAAGGAGGTGACCGAACGTCTTGGTCGCCACCCGGATATCGACCTTGTTCGTCGCATAGAGCAAAAGATAGCGTCGCAGAAAGCCGAATATCGCGTCGAACGCCAGCGCGGCAGTCGCACCGGCTGCCAGCACATAGAGCGTGGTGAAGCTCTCGTGCACAAGGACCTTGTCGATGACGAGCTGGAAGAAGATCGGTGTCGCGAGCCCCAGCGCATAGAGCATAATGGCGGCGATCGCGACGTCGACAAACAGGCGCCACTGACGGGCCAGTTCGGGGATGAACCAGCGCAGCCCAAACGCCGGCCGATGGTCCGAAGCAAGCCGCTCGCGCTTGATCAGGATAGCCTCGCCACCCCATCGGGTGCAGAACGTATCCCTGTCGACGATCAGAGGCTCGTCCCGGCGCTCGGCGAGCGGATCGAACACGCTAACCGCTTCCGCACCATCGGCTCCCTGCCCTGCCCCGAGAACGACGATCCAGTTGCCGTTCGAAAGTCGGAGCAGAGCCGGATAAGCCTCTCCCAACCGAAACAGCGCCCCCCAGTCAAGCTGCGTGCGCGTTGCGCGCATGCCCGCTTCCTTCGCCATGCGCAGCAGTCGAGTTGCCGAGACGGGAACCCCGTCGATGGCGTAGCTGTGCTTGAGCCGCTCAACCGGCAGATCGACGCCGTGATAAGCAGCGACCTTTGCGAGACATTCAAGTTCTGTCCGCAAGGCCGGGCGCAAGGTCTCGTCGGCGCTCACAGGCGACGCTTCCGCGCCCGTGAGGTCGGCTTCAACGGAAATTGCTTGAGACATTGGGGGACCGTGGGCTGTTGGGCGGTTCGCGATCCGTCGAAGTGGTCGGGGCCTGGCCGGCCTGTCCTTTCGGCGGATTGCGCCGCACCGCGCCGGCGTCGACCAATCCCTGCAGCGCGTTCTGCATCACCTCGACTGAGTTCGCGAACGACTCCACGGAAAAGATCAGCCTTTGCCGGAACACCTTCTTCGGCGCATTGTTGGCGTCGCGTTCGGTCGGCGAAAGGCTGACCAGATCGACACGGACGATCGATCCGCCAATGGTGATCTCTTCCACCCCGTCAGTATAGAGCTCGTCGTGCATCAAAGCCTCCAATGCTGCCAACTTCAGCCCCGCGCCGACCTGCAGCCAGGGGATCGACGCTGACGGTAGTCACGGACCTGGAGCGGCCGAGCGAGAACCGGGCTGTTGTTGCTTCGATATCCGCCCGGCATCCGCGGAAATGGCGGGAAGCCGAAAAGCTGGGCATCGGAGTCCTCAAACAAGCCGCATGGTTCCCCGTCTCAGCATCTCCAACACCCGAAATGACCAACCGGATACTCCGGCAATAAATAAAGATCGCAGCAAATTAAATGTCAATCGATTATGTCGCTATCACACGACATATATATTATCTCGGACGTTACCTATCGCTGAATCTAGATTCGGGGAACCGCCACGCAGCTTCCGCTCAACCCATTCACGAACAAGCCTGTTTCCTGGCTGAATGAAGATTTTACTACAGAGTAAGCCTTAATTCGCTTATGGCGGCCACGGACGAACCTCCCGCTCTCCGCGATTTTGCGGAGATGCTTGCGGAGATTACTCAAACGTCCCACACATTAAATAGCCGCGAAAAATACCCGCGAACGGCCACATTCAGCATCCGTAAATTAACCATCCTACATTTAATTTGAACAAACCACATTTTCCGGTATATTTATTAAGTGCAGGCCAGCACGGCGCCCGGCATTCGGCGGGCCATGCCAAAACTTACGCTGGCGGCGGCACGGCGGATTCACAGGTGGCGGAGGCGAACACCGAATGCTCCAGAGCAACATGCTGCAACCCGACAGGCTTCGCGCACCCGCCTACAACGATGTGGCCGAGAGCGGAGGGATCGGCGAACTCATTAATACCGCTCTTGCATTCCTGCGACGTCAGTACGTCGTGATCATTCTTGCAACCGCACTCGGCATGGCCGCGTGCCTGATCTATCTGCGGATCACGCCGCCGACCTATACCGCCCTGGTCCAGGTCATGCTCGAGAATAGTGCCAAGGCGCAATTCATCCGGCAACAATCGATCTTGGCTGAGCCGGCCTTCGACCGCAGTCTGTTCGAAACTCAGGTAGAGGTCCTCAAATCGAGAGGGCTGGCAGTCCAGATCATCACTCAGTTCAACCTTGCCGACGACCCCGATTTCAAGCCATCGCCGCGGTCATTGCCGTCTGTGCTTGAGCGAGTTCGTGCTGTATTTGGATTGTCTCCGCCGCAGGATCTGCAACCGCCTCCGCCGAGCGAGCCGCAGGATGGCCTCATCAGTGCGTTTCAGGGCCGCGTCTCAGTAAACCGGATCAGCTTCAGCGATCTGATCGAGATCGGCTACAGTTCGAGCGACCCAGTACGAGCGGCCGAGATCGCCAACGCGATCGCGAGCGTCTATCTTGCCGATCAGGAAAAAGCGAGGCAGGAGACAAATCGGCGGGCAAGGGAATGGATGCAGCAGAGGCTACAGGAGCTCGGAGAGCAGGCCCTCGTTGCTGAACGCGCGGTCAGTGCCTACAAGTCCAAGAACAACGTCATTTCCTCCGGGGGAAGGCCGATCGACGAGCAGCAGGTCTCGGACCTCAACGGCCGACTGGTCGCCGCGCGCGCGCAAACGTCCGAGGCGTTGGCGAAGTTGAACCGCTACGAGGCAATTCTGGAAGCCAACCCGGCGAACTCGCCATCGATCGGCAATTTGGATGCAGGGGGCGCGGATGCACTTAACAGCCCCATCATCACCAATCTTCGCCAGCAATATCTAGAGCTCGAACGGCGCGTCGCCGAGTGGGCGCCACGTTTTGGCCGCGACCACGCCGCGGTGGTAAACTTACGAAATCGGATGCGCGAGCTTCGCGGGTCGATCCTCGACGAGGTCAAGCGGTATGCGGAGACGAGCCGGAGCGAATTAGAGGTCGCCAAGCAGCGGCAGCAGGAGATTGAGAAGCGAATGGCGGAGGCTGTGGAGCAGTCGCGCACGACAAACCTGGCCGAGATCACAATACGCGAATTGGAAAGCAAGGCGAAAAGCTTGCGCAGCCTGCACGATACGTTCCTGCAGCGCTATGTGGGCTCGGCGCAGCAAGAAGGTTTTCCTATCGCGGAAGCGCGGGTGATGTATCCCGCGGTGCCGCCGCAGAGCAAGAGCAAACCGAAGGGATCAGTCATCATGATGATGGGTCTATTCGGCGGCCTTGGCCTGGGCTTGGGGCTCGGCCTGTTCAGGGAAATGATGGATCGCGTCTTCCGTACGTCCTCGCAGATCGAAACCACGCTGGGATTACCGTGCCTGTCGCTGGTGCCGGCATTGCGGGCCGAAAAGCGGTCGTCGACAGCAAAGGCAGCGTCATGGAACTCCGATCATGACATGCGGCAGCGAAAGATTTCCACTGGTTCGACATTTCACAGGACCATCATCGGCAAGCCATTATCTCGGTACGCCGAGTCGATCCGCGCCATCAAACTCGCTATAGACCTCAATCCCAGCAAAGCCTCCAATCAGGTGATTGGCATCACCTCGGCCTTGCCCAATGAGGGTAAGACAACGGTCGCAGCCTCGCTCGCCCAGCTCATCGCCCATAGCGGCAAGAGCGTCATCGTCGTCGATTGCGACCTCCGAAACCCATCGCTTTCCGCCAGCCTCGCCGCGAACGCCACTACAGGCATCGTAGACGTCGTCACCCAGGGGAAGCAGATCGAGGAGACGATCTGGCGCGATCCGAAAACCAATCTGGCATTCCTGCCCGCCATCAGCCGGACACCAGTGCTTCACACCAGCGAGATGTTGGCGGCGGATTCGATGCGCAAGCTGTTCGATCAGCTAAGATCGACGTATGACTACGTCATCGTCGATCTTCCGCCGCTGACCCCCCTGGTCGATGTGCGTTCGACGACAAGCTTCATCGACTGCTTCGTCCTGGTGGTGGAATGGGGACAGACGAAGGTCGACGTCGTCAAGCATGCGCTGCACACCGCCCCCAATATCCACGAGTGCCTCATCGGAGCGGTTCTCAACAAGACCGACATTAAGGCGATGTCTCGCTACGACACGCACCGCAGCGACTACTATCGCGACGATCATTATATCCGCTACGGGCTGACCGTCTCCAACTGAAGCGGATTCGATACCCTGTCGGGGATCGGGCGCCCCCGCCCCTCCCCGCCATGTTGCATATCGGCAACAAGCACCGGTTGCATTTCAGATTAACGCGATGATTCGCTGGCCTGAATCGCGTATTAATGTACCTTACCCCTACTGGGACGACTTGGGGATAATCACCATTATTGCGCTGCAAACATGTGGGAGGATCGTTGCTGGCCTCCTGGCGCTATCTTGTGCCGGGTGCATTATCACGCCTGGATCCGGCCCGCTGGCGACGGATGTCCGATCGGCGTCGGAAGGGCTTGAGCCTGCCACCCTCCCCTACGCCCTGGTCAAGCTGACGCCCGAGGTTGTCGAAGTCCTCGGCCGCTATACGCCAAGGCTGTCCTCGGCCTTTGCCGACAGGGCGCCGGCGAAGGCGTTCCGCTTCGGCGTGGGCGACACGGTGAGCATCACGATATTCGAATCCGCAGCCGGCGGCCTGTTTACATCGGACGCCGGCGTCCGCGCCGGCAACTTCGTTACGGTTCCAAACCAGGCGGTGGACGAGAAGGGATATATTGCCGTTCCGTACGCGGGCACGATCCGGGCGCTGGGCCGCACCCCATCGGAGATCCGTGACGAGGTCACGGACAAGCTCAAGGGCCGAGCCCTCGAGCCGCAGGTCGTCGTGGCTCTGGCCGAGCAGAACACGTCCTTGGTCAGCGTGCTTGGCGACGTGCGCAACGCCGGCCGCTTTCGTGCGAGTCCGTCCGCCGAGCGCATCATCGACACCATCGCGCGAGCCGGCGGACCTGCGACGCAAGGCTATGACATGTGGGTCTCGCTCGAGCGCAAGGGACACCGGGCTAGCGTCCCGTTCGGCGCATTGATGTACGAGCCTTCCAACAACATCTACGTGTTGCCGAACGACGTCATCTATCTCTACAGCCAACCGCAGACCTTCGTCGCGTTCGGTGCGTCCGGCCTGCAGGGGCAATTCAAGTTCGATGCGTGGCGCATCTCGCTAGCCGAGGCGGTAGGCAAGCAGGGCGGCATGAACGATGGATTGGCTGATCCGTCGTCGGTCTTCCTGTATCGGGGCGAGACGCGCGAGGTGGCCAAGGAAATGGGCGTCGATTGCAGGCCCTTTAAGGGTCCGATCATTCCTATAGTTTATCTGATCAATTTCCGCGATCCTTCGGGTTATTTCCTCGCTCAAACCTTTGAAATGCGGAACAAGGACGTCATCTACACGTCCAACTCTGCCACGGTCGAAACCACCAAGTTCCTGAATTTCGTGCGAACGGTCCTGGCCACGGCAAACGACCCGATCATCTACGCGACCAACGGCTACGCACTCAAGGCCGCCACCGCGGGCGGAACAAGCACGGTGATCACGACACCGACGCCAATTACTTCACCATCGGTCACAATTACACCAGCGATCACTCGGTGATTCGGCGGGCTTATGCCCGGCGACGCTGCCGGCACGGCATGATCTCCGGGAGGAGATCATGCGTCCATTACGCCGCTACCGCGCCGCTCCACATGGGCAGCGAGAAGCGCTATCGCGTGCCGCCCAATGCACCCGGATGCGCGCCCGGCGGCTACAGGAACCGCTCCAGCGACGCGCGGGCCCACAACGAGCGTCGCATTTAATTCATTTAATTTCGCAATTAATAGTTGCTCTATTTAATAGTTTATTATACATTAAATAATGGTTAAGACGGGCCACCCTTGATCATTTCAGCAAGCCATGAATTTCATAAGCCGCAACATTGCAGCGGACGTCCACGGCGAGTTTGCCGCTCGTAGCTTCAGTCCACCGCTGAAGTCAGAACGAAAATGGCCGATCCGCTATCGCTCCATTGAGTTGTTCGCGACCTGCAGCGACGTCGCGATCATCCTGATCGCCGGCATTCTTTCCACACTGCTTTACCGGCTGTATGCCGGCGCGACTGCAGCCGATGTCAGCAAGGCCGTAGGCTCCGCAATCGTCGTCGCGGCGCTCTGCGTTTCCCTGCTGAAGATGCGAGGCATGTACAGGCCACCTGAGCTGCTCGCATTTCGCCGTCAAGTCCACGCCGTTTGCCTCTCCTGGATATTCGTGTTCGTTCTGCTCAGCGGAGCGGTCGGCGCCTTCAACATTGGCGCAGAACTCTCCCGCGGCGCCGGCATCGCCTTTGCCGTCGTCGGCCTGGCGATGCTGATCGGACATCGGGGCGTCATGAGAGCCCTGCTCTCGAAGGGCCTCAACGACCGGAAATTTTCCGGCGGCAATGTGGTGTTGATCACGGACCAGGCGCGATCGCAGGACACCGGGTTGGCGGAGGCGCTCACGGCACTGGGATTTCGCTTGGCTGGACATTTCAGCCTGCCTCGGCCCGGCGCCAGTTCAAGCTACCGCAGGCGACTTAGCGGCCTTGTCGTCCGGCATGCACGCGGCTTCGACATTGAACAGATCATTGTGGAAGCAGATCCGAACCGATGGTGCGAGTTGCGCGAGTTCGTGGCCGAGCTAAGAGTGTTGCCGTTTCCGGTCGTCTTCGTTCCGGTCGGGGCTGCATCGGAGATGTTCGCGCGACCGACCCGGGATCTCGGAAGCGCCATAGGCGTCGAGGTGCAGCGCGGGCCTCTCACCCCAATTGAATGCGCCGCCAAGCGAAGCATTGATCTGATCGGCGCTGGGATTTGCCTGATCATGTTGGCGCCGCTGCTGGCGCTCGTTGCCGTCATCATCAAGCTGGACTCGTCAGGCCCCGTCCTTTTCAGGCAGCAACGCTGCGGCTTCAACAGCCGGAGCTTTGCGATCTACAAGTTTCGCACCATGCGTGTGCTGGAGAACGGACCCTCGATCACCCAAGCCGGGCCCGCCGACAGTCGCGTGACCCGGATTGGCAAGTGGCTGCGCAGGACGAGCATAGACGAGCTGCCGCAGCTCCTGAATGTCCTGGAAGGGAGCATGTCCCTGATCGGACCGCGACCGCATGCGATGGCGCACGACAGTCAATTCGACGAGGCGGTCCAGCACTACGCGTTCCGCCGGCGGGTCAAGCCCGGGCTCACCGGTTGGGCTCAGATCCATGGTTGCCGCGGCCCGACGCCCACGAGGACCCTGATCGAGCAACGGGTCGAATTCGACCTGTGGTACATCGACAACTGGAGTCTACGACTGGATCTCGCAATTCTGCTCCGAACCCCAATGGAAGTATTGCGCGCGCGCAACGCCTTTTGACCGTATTCGGTTCTGATCGCATCAGAACCGACGCTGTTGGCGCGTTTTTCCTTCACACCAGCAGGTATCCACGTCGCCCGGAAACGCTCCAGGGGTCGGATCGAAGCCGCCCTCGGCAATGGGGCACCAATGAACGAACGCAAGACGGTTAAACCCGGATGGCATGGCTCGCATGCTGTCCAAGCTGTCGTTTATCGACCAGATATCGAGGATTTGCGATCCCAGAATTCGTCGAGGATCAGGCGCGCTGCCGGCCCTTCGAACCGCTCTCGCTGATCCGAAACTCTTCGATTTTCTTTCCTGATTTCATCGCGGCGACAAGCCACCGAGGCAGCTTGCCACGGCCCGACCAGGTCTCGGAAGTCTTCGGATTACGGTATTTCGGCAGTACTCTCGGATACTTCCGCCGCGGCTTCCCGCCCTGGAGCGCGCGCGCATCGTCCGACTCACGCGCGCCACTCACACCCCTGCTAAGAACCGCCAGCCGCTTCTCAAGTTCGCGCTTTTCCGCTTCGATCCGGGCCGACAATATCGCGCTGATCTCTTCATGAAGTGACCAGAGATCATCTAAAGACATGGACTTTAGTTCGATTTCTTTCGCCGACATGGTCGTCCCGCAGTTCCGCCTTAATAATCGGCTGTCATATGGCCTCGTTCATTATTAATCAAGGGGAATACCAAAAAGTTCCCCGGCAAGTTCTGGATAAATCCGCCGTGCATACATTTATGTACCCACAGCCTATTCCAGAAGCTGCAACAGCCCAAGGGAACTCGCAATAAGATATGTTACCAAATTTGAAGAGGCTACACGGCGCAGGACTCGCGCAGGCCCCTGGCGCGGAATGCCGGCGCCTGGCGCAATCGCCTCCCATCCCTCTTACGCAGGCTCGGGATAACGCGCTTGCTTCTCCGCCGCATGAGCGGCCGTAGCCGGCAGCGAATTACCTCGATATCCCTCAGGGCGAGACGTCGAAGCTCGATCTGGGCCTGCAAGGCGCGAATGTCCCGCAGGGCGGCGGAGGGGACGACAAAGCGACTGACGGTCTCATGAAGATGGCAGAGGGGAAGCTCAATACGGTCCATTTCTCAAACCCTTACAATACCAACTTAAACCACATTTCCGCACAATTATTTATTTATTTAAACTCCGTAGATCGTCTGAAATTCCGCTATAGCTTGCCAATAAAAAACGAATTATCAAGCATTAAATAAATCATTGGATATAATATTTATGTCACATATAATGTCTTCCATTCACGTCGGCGCTCAGCGCTTTTTATCGCCTGAGCAGAGAGTGTGTTTTGTAGAGAAATTGCCTCCGCTCAGGCTCAAATTGGTCGCGAGAGCACGATGCGCAAATCCGATTTAGAGACTATGACTTTCGACGAGCTTTGGCTTCTCCACGAAGAGATCACGAAGATTTTGTCGGAGAGAATCACGGCCGAGAAGCTCGAGCTGGAGAAACGCCTGGCTCAACTTAATCCGCCCGAGCCGATGCAGGATAATGCAGGTTCCGAGCCGGGCGCCGAACGGCCGCGCCGCAGATATCCACGGGTGCCGCCGAAATACTGCAACCCGATGGAGCCAACCGAAACCTGGTCCGGTCGCGGCAAGCAACCCCGATGGCTCGTCGCCGCGCTGCAGTCCGGGCGCAAGCTGGAGGAGTTCAGGATCGAGAACAGCGAGAAGGCGACGGACGACAACGCTCACCGCTCCTGAGCGCGTCGTTCGCCGAGATATCTTAGCTGTGCAACTGAACAGGCGCCGCGCCGCGTGTATACTCGAGATGTCTGGCGAGACTGGTACGGATGCCCGAAATCTCACCCAGAAGAACGTCGCAGAGTTGAATTCGGGAGGCAATGACGGTTGGGTTGGCTCCCTCACCATTTAAAAGATGAAGCTGAATTTGCGCCTGCTTGATCGCGTTAAGGGAATCCCAAAGGACGCAATCACTCGACTTATAAATATTTCTCATTATTGACCCCCTCACCCAAACAAATGACCGGTGGTCGGCAATCGTCACTTTCGTTAGTCGGCGATCATCGATGATGGTTCATCCCGCCTGCGACAATTTTACGCATGAAAATTCATCACATGTCTCGCAAACTTCCGCCCGGAAATTCGACGGCCGGACGAAAGACTAACTCGCGTCCGCTTTGAATAGTTTAAATCGAGCCACGAAACGAAGCAACTTAAATCGGGCGCGACGCGAAGCGTCCTTACCTCTTTTCTCAAATCGAACTAAACACTTCCCGCATATGCGAGCGAGATCTCTGTGTGGCTGGCTTGCAATAGTCGACTCTCGCTCGCGGATAAAAGTATAGCGCCGATGCTGCAGTGCGCTCCTGCCAGTCTATCCGGCGGCGCGACCATCCCGAGAACAGTGACTGGTTTCGTCGCCCGCTGAATGCACCCCGCGTGGAAGCGACGAATTCGCCGCGCGAGTGTTGCGGTGGGGGAACGCTCGGCTCATACGCGGGCGAGCCGGACGACGTATGACCGTTGGCCGGAAAGCCCCACAGACGGCAACGATGGGAAATGCGCCTCCGGACCCTATCGCAGGTCACCGCCTTCAAGCGCGTCAGGGGTACGTCTCGCTGGAAAGAACGCCTTGTCCAGGTCGGACTTGAGCGAATCACATTTGCTGGCAAGGCGTCGAAGGTTACCCAACGTGCCCCGGGGCGCATCGCAATGGCCACACCGGATCGGGGTCGAGGACGGAGCCCCCTCAGCAAGGTCAATCCGAATGCTCAGTGAGTTGCAATTGTCGCAAACTAGCTTGAACTCGGCATGACGATCCATCGACGGCTCCCGGTCTAAATCTCTCTGAAATCGGATCAGCAAAATTCAATAAGCAGAACTTGGCTGGGAAGCCGCGCGTTCGCGTTGTGCGTCCCCGAGGGCTCGAGGCCCAGACCGGGATTATTATATTATTTATTTTTCTTCGTCTAATTTATTATTAAGCATTTAATTATGGATCGGTCCGCATCCAAACATTCTCGATGATGCAGGACCCTCACGAATTTAATCCAGCGCAAAATAGGAGTGGATAACGCATTTGTGTATCACACGCACACCGCTCAGGTTGAGGATATGTCGTTATACACGTTGATTTAATTGTGATTTTTTGCGGCAAATTTACCGCTCGACTAATGGGTAAAATAATATTAAATACCTTATTTAATTTCATAGCCGACCTATCGCGTTGGGGCTAGCGGGAAAGTGCCATGGTCGCGGCAACCACTGCAAAGACGAGCCTGCAGTCACGGCCGGGTGCCGTGTCGAGAAGCATGAGCTCTCGAGCCGCCACGCGCCCTGTCGCGGTCCCACGATCCCCATCGGCACGGCCGCGCGGTACCGCGATGGCGCTCGGTCCCCTGACATTGAAGCCGCCGCTCCGAGGCCTTTCCGATCTCGACGGCTGCCCCCTCGATCGGTTTTTTCAGGCTTATTCCCCCTCTTTCTCGAGGACACAGATATGACGAAGGCTTTTGAGGAAGCTTCTGGTTGGAGCCGTGTCGCTCTCGGATTGCAGAATTGGCAACGCGTCCTCCCGCGCGGGAAGAAACCGGAAACCGAAGCATCCATTGCGGGAGACGAAAACTGGTTCTTGTCTTTGGCAGCGCTGCGGTCGCCGGAAACGTCGGCGAACGCCCATGCGCTCATAGCGCCTCTGTCCCTTGGAGCGGCGAAGGCCGAACTCGCTGCGTCGGCGGCAACAAGCCCCACCTCTGTCTCCGCGACGGCTGAAGCCGCAACGTCAAATCCCGTCGTGATCCTCGGCGGCACCCCTTCGCCGGCCGTTGCCGCGGGTATCACCGGATCCATGCTCCCCACGACCCCCGCAGTGGCCACCCCGGCTAGTGCACCGCTTTGCTGCGGTTCGTGCGGCTACATCAATTGCCCAACCCAGGCGATGAGTCAGGGCAACACCAACGGGACGCAGTTGGCTGGTCAGATGGTGCATAGCGGGGGATCCGGAGCCGATTTCGTGCCGACCGACAAGGCCGGACTCATCGGCAGTTCCACAAGCGCCGCCATGTCGACGCAGGATGTGGCACCAGTGGCGAACTGGACGCAGCTCCCTGGCGGCGGAGAGACCGCCAGCGGCACCACAATGACCGGCCAGATCGGGATTCTGGGCGGCTCGGTCATAACCGCCACGCCGCAAGTCGCGCCGGCGGCATCACCCGGCCTCCGAGCGGCCGCCGCGACAACGACCACCACGGCTGCTGCCACAACGAACGCCACGGCTGCTGCGACATCAACCAACCCGATCGTCCTCGAAAATCAAAAGCAAGGAAATCCCGAAAGCGAGTGGGGCATCGACGGCGCGGGCGACTCGAACATCGAGGGCTTCGCCACGGACATCAGCGTCAATCACGGCACGACGGTCAGCTTCAAGATCAATACCAATTCGACGCACTACAGGATCGATATCTACCGCCTCGGATATTATGGAGGCATGGGTGCCCGAAAGGTCGGGACGATAGATCATACCGGCTTGCAGAATCAGCCCGCGCCCTTGCGGGACAATACGACGGGACTGGTCGACGCCGGCAACTGGTCCGTCTCGGCGAGTTGGGACGTTCCCGCGGATGCCGTGTCGGGCGTCTATATCGCAAAGCTCACGCGGCTGGATGGAACGTCTGGCGAGAATCAAATCCCCTTCATCGTGCGGGACGACAGCAGCCACAGCGATGTCGTATTCCAAACCTCTGACGAGACCTGGCAGGCTTACAATGGATGGGGCGGAGCCAATTTCTACGGCGGCAACGGGCCTGCGACGGGCCAAGGCGCCGGCCGCGCCTACGCGGTAAGCTACAATCGCCCGATCGACACACGGGGTGGCGTGGGGACGTTTGCCGGGCCGCAGGATTATCTGTTCGGCGCCGAATACGCAGGCATCTACTGGCTGGAGCAGAACGGTTACGATGTCTCCTACATGGCGGGAGTTGACGCCGATCGTTTCGGCAGTCTGCTGCTCAACCATAAAGCCTATGTCGATGCCGGCCACGACGAATACTGGTCAGGTCAGCAGCGTACCAATGTCGAGGCCGCGCGCGATGCCGGCGTCAACCTGATGTTCTGGAGCGGCAACGAAGTTTACTGGCGCACCCGCTGGGGCAACAGCATCAGCAGCGACGCGAGCGCTTATCGCACGTTGATTTCCTACAAGGAGACATGGGCGAACGCCTCGATCGATCCCACCGACCAATGGACAGGCACTTTCCGCGACCCGCGTTTCAGCCCGCCGGCGATCGGCGGCGGCAATCCGGAGAACTCGCTCACCGGACAGCTTTTCGACGTCGATGACGTCGGTACCAACCTGCAGTCGATCCAAATCCCGTACGACGACGCCAATTTGCGCTTCTGGCGCAACACCAGTATTGCCAATCTGCAGCCCGGTCAGACCGCGTCGCTGGTCCAGAACTATCTCGGCTATGAGTGGGACGACGCGGTTGACAACGGGTTTGATCCCGCGGGCCTGGTGCGGCTCTCCTCGACGACCCTGCCGGTGAGCAGCTATCTGCTCGATTACGGCAACACGACCGGCAATGGCATCTCGACGCACAGCCTCACGCTCTATCGTGCTGCGAGCGGCGCGTTGGTCTTCGGTGCCGGGACCGTCTTTTGGCCCTGGGCCTTGAGCGACAATCACGACCTGCAGTCGACGCCGACCGATTCGCGCGCGCAACAGGCGATGGTCAACACGCTCGCCGACATGGGCGTTCAGCCGGGCACGCTTCAATCGGGGCTCGTCGCTGCCACCGCCTCGACAGACCACACGCCGCCGACCTCCACGATCACCCCGCTCGGATCCGTTACTGCGGGAACCATTGTCACGATCTCCGGCACGGCCTCGGATCTCGGGGGCGGCGTGATCGCCAGCGTCGAAGTCTCGACTGACAATGGCGCGACCTGGCATCCGGCCACCGGCGACGAGAACTGGACCTATTCCTGGTCGCCACCGGTCAGCGGCACCTACACCATCCTCTCGCGCGCGGTCGACGACAGCATCAATCTCGAAACGCCTTCGACCGGCCGCACCGTTACCGTCGGGGCGCCGAATTACGTCTCGCTGTTCTCACCATTAGCAACCCCCGCCGTCGTGAACACCACGGACGCGAGCGCGGTCGAACTCGGGGTGAGGTTTCAGGCTTCGGTCGCGGGCACCGTAACCGGCGTGCGGTTCTACAAGAGTAGCCAGGACACAGGCACCCACACCGGCGAACTCTGGTCAAGCACCGGCGTCAAGCTTGCGACCGTCACCTTCACCAACGAGACGGCGAGCGGCTGGCAGAGTGCGATCTTCTCCACTCCGATCACGTTGACGCCTGGACAAATCTATACCGTCTCCTATCACACCAACACCGGCCACTATTCCAACACGAATAACTTCTTCACCGCTGACGTAATCAACGGACCGCTGACCGCTCCCGCCAGCGGCAATGGCGTCTTTGCCTACGGCAGCACCAGCCTGTTCCCGACGAGCACGTTCCAGGCGACGAACTTCTGGGTTGACGTCATGTTCAACCCCTCCTCGGGTAACACCAACGTGCCGCCGGTGGCGGCAAACGACGTCGGGCCGAACGTGACGCAAAACACGGCGGTTACGATTACCGCCGCGTCCCTGATCAGCAATGACAGCGATGCCAATGGTGATCCTCTGACCATCACCGCGGTGAGCGGTGCCAGCCACGGGACCGTCACGCTCAACGTGCAGAGCAATCCGCAAAACAACACCATCACCTTCACGCCCGACGCGGGCTATACCGGCAACGCGAGCTTCACCTACACGGTTTCGGACGGCCGCGGCGGCACGGCTACCGCCAATGTCAGCCTCACCGTGCTGGCACCAGGGCAAACGCCGGTGAGCCTGTTCAGCGCATCGAGCACACCCGGCGGCAGCTTCCATGACGGCTCGGCGCTTGAAGTCGGCGTGAAGTTCACCACCTCCGTGGCTGGTCAGATCACCGCGCTCAGATTCTACCGCAGTGCTACCGACACCGGTCCTGACGTTCTCGACCTTTGGAGTGCGACCGGCGTCAATCTGGCAACAGTCACCTTCACCAATACTACGGCCAGCGGCTGGCAGACGGTTGCACTGCCGACGCCCGTCACCCTCACCGCCAACACAACGTACGTCGCCTCCTATCACACCACCGGCGCCTATGTTGCGACCAACAACTTCTTCACAAGCGCCGTCACCAACGGGCCGCTGACGGCGACTGCCGGCGGCAACGGCGTCTACTCCTATGGCGGCACCAACACCACCGGCATCTTCCCCACCAGCACCTGGAACGCCTCCAATTACTGGGCCGATGTCGTGTTCATTCCGTCCGGATCGGGTGGCGGGTCGAACACCGCGCCGACGGCTGTCGCTGACGTCGCCAACGCGACCGAGAAAGGCGGCGTCGCCAACGGTTCAGGCGGCTCGTCCGCCACTGGCAACGTCCTTACCAACGACACCGATCCTGATGCCGGCGACACCAAGACCGTCACCGCGGTCAGCTTCGGTGCGACAGCGGGCACGCTCGGCGCCGCGCTCGCCGGCGCGCACGGCAGCCTCGTGCTCAATGCCAACGGTACGTTCACCTATACCATCAACGAGAATGATTCCGCCGTGCAAGCGTTGCGGCTGTCGACGAACACGGTGACCGACAGCTTCAGCTACACCATGCGTGACACCGCCGGCCTCACCTCGAGCACCACGCTCACCATCACCATTCACGGCGCTGATGACGCACCGGTGCTCGCGACCCAGACCGCCAACCAGAACGCGACCGTCGGCTCGTCGTTCTCGCTGGTGCTGCCCGCCAACACCTTCACCGATGTCGACGCCGGCGACACCCTGACCTATGCGGCCACGTCCGCCGACGGCACCGCCCTGCCCACCTGGCTCTCGTTCAACGCATCCACACGCACATTCAGCGGCACACCGGCGGCCGCAAATGTCGGCACCGCCAGCATCAAGGTGACAGCTACCGACCTTGCGGGCGCCGCCACCAGCGAGACCTTCAATATCGCAGTGTCGGGCGGCCCATCGGACACCGCGCCGACGGCTGTCGCTGACGTCGCCAACGCGACCGAGAAAGGTGGCGTCGCCAACGGTTCAGGCGGCTCGCCTGCCACCGGCAACGTCCTCACCAACGATACCGATCCTGACACCGGCGACACCAAGACCGTCACCGCGGTCAGTTTTGGTGCGACAGCGGGCACGCTCGGCACCGCGCTCGCCGGCGCGCACGGCAGCCTCGTACTCAGCGCCAACGGTACGTTCACCTATACCATCAACGAGAATGATTCCGCCGTGCAGGCGTTGCGGCTGTCGACGAACACGGTGACCGACACCTTCAGCTACACCATGCGTGACACCGCCGGCCTCACCTCGACCACCACGCTCACCATCACCATTCACGGCGCTGATGACGCACCGGTGCTCGCGACCCAGACCGCCAACCAGAACGCGACCGTCGGCTCGTCGTTCTCGCTGGTGCTGCCCGCCAACACCTTCACTGACGTCGACGCCGGCGACACCCTGACCTATGCGGCCACGTCCGCCGATGGCACCGCCCTGCCCACCTGGCTCTCATTCAACGCGTCCACACGCACCTTCACCGGCACGCCGGCGGCCGCCAATGTCGGCACCGCCAGCATCAAGGTGACAGCTACCGATCTTGCGGGCGCTGCCACCAGCGAGACTTTCAATATCGCCGTGTCCACCACGCCCCCGCCTGCACCGGTTAGCCTGTTCAGCGCATCCAGCACGCCAGCGGGGAATTTCAATGACGGCCAGCAGGTTGAACTTGGGGTGAAGTTCACCTCTTCGGTCGCCGGCCAGATTACCGCGCTCAAATTCTACCGGAGCGCCAACGACACCGGCCCGGATGTCGTCGACCTCTGGAGCGCCACCGGCACCAGGCTGGCGACCGCCACCTTCACCAACACGACGGCGAGCGGCTGGCAGACGGTTCAGCTTCCGACGCCTGTCTCTATCAACGCCAACACGACTTACATCGCGTCCTATCACACCACCGGTGCGTATGTGGCGAACGGCGGCGGCTTCAGTTCTCCCGTCACCAGCGGGCCGCTGACGGCGCCCTCGAGTGCGAGCGCGGGCGGCAACGGCGTCTATGGCTATGGCGGCAACAGCACGACCGGGCTATTCCCGACCAATTCGTTCAACTCGGCCAATTACTGGGCGGACGTTGTGTTCCAACCACAACTGGTCGGCTAGCGCTCGATGGGAAGGAACGGGAAAGATCTGCTGCCTGTGACCGTGCTGAGCGGATTTCTCGGCGCGGGCAAGACAACGCTGCTCGATCATCTCTTGATGAACCGCGACGGTCTTCGGGTCGCGGTCATCGTCAACGACATGAGTCAACTGAACATCGACGCAAGCCTCATCCGCAATGGCGGCGCCGACCTGTCGCACACGACCGAGAGCCTCGTCGAGCTCAGCAACGGCTGCATCTGCTGCACGCTCCGCGACGACCTCCTGCAGGAGGTCAGGCGACTCGCCGAACAACGGCGCTTCGATTATCTGCTGATCGAAGGAACCGGGATCGCCGAGCCGCTTCCTATCGCGGCAACGTTCTGTTTTCGCGACGAGGGCGGCGTCTCGCTTTCCGATGTCGCGCGGCTCGACACAATGGTTACGGTCGTGGATGCGACGAGCATGCTCGCCGACTATGGCAGCCGTCAACTGCTCCGCGAGCGCGGCGAGATGCGCGATAGAAACGACCAGCGCACGCTCATCGATCTCCTGGTTGAGCAGATCGAATTTTCTGACGTCGTGGTGATCAACAAGATCTCGGAAGCGGCGGAGACGACGCGCGCGTCGCTCCGGAAGATCATTGCGGCACTCAATCCGGACGCGCGTCAGATCGAAGCCGATTTCGGCAAGATTCCTCCCAAAGCATTGCTCGGCACCGGTCTCTTCAATGAAGCGAGAGCTGCGACCCATCCGCTCTGGCACAAGGAGCTGTACAACCCTGACTCTCACGTGCCGGAGACCGACGAGTACGGAATATCAAGCTTCGTGTACCGGGCGAGGCGCCCATTCGATCCAGTCAGCTTCCGATCTTTTCTCGACCAACCCTGGCCGGGCGTCATTCGCGCCAAGGGCCATTTCTGGCTTGCCACCCGTCCGGATTGGGTAGGTGTGCTGTCCGTGGCCGGGATTCAGCGTCGGTGCGAGCCGATGGGCTTCTGGTGGGCAACCGTTCCGAAGCCGGCATGGCCCAGCCATCAGCAATTTCAGGAGCAGATCAATAGCCATTGGGATGACGACTGGGGCGATCGCCGCCAGGAACTCGTCTTCATCGGCTCAGGCATGGACGAGGCACAGATCCGCGCCTCGCTCGATGCCTGCCTCACCCCTTGCGAAAATGGGTTCGATCCGGACTGCTGGCGCAGCCTCGACGACCCCTTTCCACCCTGGAATGCTTCTCAACAAGAGAAGCACGCAGGTGCGTCCGCCTGATAGTGCACATCCAGGTCAGCCCGTTGTTTTGCAACGATCTTTTCGAAAACCGGCACCTGCTTCTCGAGAGCAGGCGCTAATGAGGCTTCGCGGCTCCTCACAACACTAAACTCGCGGTCGCCCCACCGATAGCCGATCTTCCGGACGCAGCGAACAACCAGCTTGCCGGAGATCGACACTATGCAACTCAACTCTCACCAGGCGCAGGCCATCATCGATGGCGTGGAGGCCAAGGCGCGCGACATCGGGCTTCCCGTGGTCGTCGCCGTGCTTGACGCCGGCGCGCACCTCAAGGCTTTCAGGCGCATGGACGGCGCGGTGCTGGCGTCGATCGACATCGCGATCCGCAAGGCGTCGACCGCTGTCCTGTTCCAGGCGAACAGCGACGCCGTCTGGGAGTACTGCAAGCCCGGCGCTCCCGCGCCCGGTCTGCAACTGACCAATGGCGGCCTTGCCACCTTTGGCGGCGGTATCCCGCTCAAAGGGCCTGATGGCACCGTGATCGGCGCGCTCGGCGTGTCCGGCGGCACCGTTCCGCAGGATGTCGAAGTCGCGCAGGCCGGCCTCGCTGCATTCGACGCAACGACTCACTGACCCCCAACCTCAACCCATTACCCCACCAGCCAAAAGGAACGACCCTATGTCCAAGACCATTCTCATCACCGGTGCCGGATCCGGCCTCGGCAAAGGCGCAGCGATCGGCATGGCCAGGAACGGCCACAACATCATCGCCACCGTGCACGTTGCGTCGCAGGTCACTCCCCTGCGGGAGGAAGCCAAGGCGCTCGGCCTCAAGAACTTCCGCGTCGAACGTCTCGACCTGACCGATCCCTATGACGTGGCCGCTGCGCAAAAACTCGACGTCGACGTGCTGTGGAATAACGCCGGCATGGGCGAAGCCGGTCCCGTCTTCGAAATCCCGCTTGATCTTGTGCGCAAGAACTATGAGGTGAACGTGTTCCTGCCGCTCCAGCTCACGCAAGGGTTCATCCGCCGATGGATCGACATCAAGAAGAAGAGCAAGATCGTGTTCACGTCCTCGATGGGCGGCCTGTTCACGCCGGCCAATTGGGGCGTCTATGTTTCTACCAAGCATGCACTGGAATCGGTGGCCGAGGCGCTGCAGCAAGAGCTGAAGCCGTATGGAATTGCGGTGCAGACGATCAATCCCGGCGCCTTCTACACCGGCTACAATGAAACGATGGCCGATGCACCATTCCGCTGGCTCGACGACAGCCAGCACATCACCAAGCGCGCCGCCCTGCGCAAGGAATTCGACGACTTCCTCTCCGCGCCCGAGGGACACCTGGATGCCCGCGAGATGATCGACCGCATGATCGAGATCGTTCCCGCCGACACCGGAAAATTCCGCAACGTGGTGCCGAAAGCGACCGAGGACATGCTCAAGGCGCATCAGATCGCGGCATGGGAAAACCAGATCTGAACACGCAGGTACAACCGATGTCAAACCTGCGCAATCCGAAGGAGGAAGTCATGTCACGGCTCTTCGTCGCAATTTTCCTTTCAACCCTGCTTGGAGGCATCACCATGGGTCAGGCAAGTGAACAACGCGAAGCGCGCAACAAGGCGTTGATCCAGGCCAAATTCGACGCCTGGGCGTCCGGCACCGGAGGCCCGTACGAGTTGCTCGCCGACGACGCGGTCTGGACCATCACCGGAAGGTCGCTCGCGGCCAAGACCTATCCGAGCCGCGAAGCCTTCATGGCGGAGGTCATTCGGCCGTTCAATGCGCGCATGAGCACAGGCCTAAAGCCGGCGATCCGCAACATCTACGCGGAAGGCAACACCGTCGTTATCTTCTTCGACGCCAAGGGTACGGCGCGAGACGGCGTGCCCTATGAGAACACCTATGCCTGGTTCCTTGACCTCCGCGATGACAAGATCGCGAAGGCATCGGCCTTCTTCGACAGCATCGCGTTCAACGATCTGTGGACCCGTGTTCAGCCGGCTCAACAGTCGGTACGCTGACTGCAGCCGCCGCTTTGGGAGACCCGGCCGGGTATCGGCCGGGAGTTCCGGAAGCGGCGGATCAGCTACTAGATCCAATCCTCCAGCATGACCAATCGAGAGCCCAAGATCATGAGCACATGGTTCATCACTGGCGCCTCCCGCGGCTTCGGCGCGCGGATTGCCGAACTGGCCCTGGCGAACGGCGACAATGTCGCCGCTACCGCCCGCAACCACCGCGCTGTCACGAGGCGCCTCGGCGATCATCCCAACCTGCTGCCGCTTCCGCTCGACGTGACGGATGAAACACAAGCCACTACTGCGGCTGCAGCCGCGATCGAGCGATTTGGGCGGATCGATGTGCTCCTCAACAATGCCGGCTATGGCCTGCTCGGCGCGGTCGAAGAGGCGACGGCCGCCGAGGTCGAGGCGCTTTACCGGACCAATGTGTTCGGCCTTCTGAATGTGACCCGCGCCATCCTGCCCCACATGCGCGCGCAGCGCTCAGGACGCATCCTGAACATCTCCTCCATCGGCGGGTACCGGGCCGGTCCCGGCTTCGGCGTCTATTGCTCGACCAAGTTCGCGGTCGAGGCGCTGTCGGAGGCGCTCCATGCCGAACTGGCGCCGCTCGGGATCTATGTCACGGTGGTCGAGCCCGGCTATTTCCGGACCGACTTCCTGGATTCCTCTTCGCTGGCAGCAAGCCCCGCGCGGATTGCGGATTACGACCAGACGGCGGGGGCTGTGCGAACCCATGCCGCTGATCTCAACCACGAACAGCCCGGCGATCCCGACAGGCTGGCGAAGGTCCTCGTCGATTTTGCGACGGCAGCCAATCCGCCCGTGCGCCTGCCGCTCGGCAGCGACACGGTGGCCGCCATCGAAGCCAAGCATGTGTCCGACGCCGCGATCCTCGCTGAGTGGCGCGCGGTTTCGGTCTCGACCGATTTCGCACAGCCTGGGCCGGCAGGCACCTGACGGTTACGCTCCGGGGGCCGGCGATCGATCACTCAACGTCGCCGGCCGACCGGAGGACGATCTTACCCTCCGGATTTTATTCCATTTCCTCTTCGCTTTTTTTACGCTGCCCGTGCTCGCAGCCGATGATGAATTGCGAGCTGCGACACAAAAGGTCGCATTTCCAGGGTGCCCCCCGCAAAGCTATGTTGAGGTCGACAACTTAAACATCAGGTTCATTGCGCAGAATTATCAGTTGAATGATCTTCTCGTCATGGATCGTGAAATAGAACGAAAGCACAAGCGGGTCAGGCAACCCGCTCCTATCAAATTCCCCGTCGACATTGGCGGCCACGACCGCAATACCGGGGCGCTTGAAGACGCTCACGACATACATCGTGATACGGTTTCCGATCATGTCGCGCTCGGCCCAGGCCCTGATCTCGGCCTTGCCCCGGCACTCCCGAAGCTGATCGTTGACGATCGCATCGTCGGCGAAGCTGTCCAGCAGCCGAGAGATATTGAACGTGTTGATCGCCAGGATGAAGGCGGTCACAGGAGCAGGCGATTCGGGCACGACAGATCTCGCAATCGCGAGCGCGGAGACTTTCTCGTCGCGAATCGACAACGTCCAATCGAGCTGCGTTGCGCCGTCGATGCCGTTCTCATCGGCACCATGGATCATGACGGTCACGATCGTCGGTCCACTGCGTCGAACCGCGTTGATGGGTTGCACCGTGATCCCGCTGCCGAAGAAACGATCGCTCCACTCTCGAATGTTTCCTACGCCGTATTCGGCTTCGATATCGCATATGACAGCGTCGTCGGCGAATGCCGCAAGAAAAGCCGACAGGTCGCGCCTTCGCAGCGCCTGAAGCAATTCGGTAACCGCAGATGGGAGCTTTGCAGACATTGATGCCGAGATCCGATGAAGTGACAGACAGAGAGATAGGCCTCGCGCCTGCCGGCGGCCCGTTAAGTCTTGCGAATAATTGCGAACGTCACGACGGCATGGGAGTGAAGGGCAGCTACTGGACGACACGCGCGATGCCGCCGGCCTCGCCTTGCGTGCGTAGATGAGGGCGTATGGCAAGCAATCTCACCCGCCCCGTGGAAGGCGCAATATTCGGCCCGTTTCGGCTGTTCGCGACGGAGCGCCTCCTTGAAAAGGACGGTGTCCCCGTCAACTTAGGAAGCCGTGCCCTCGATATTCTCATCGCCCTGGTCGAGCGTGCAGGCGATGTGGTCAGCAAGAAGGAACTGATCTCGCGCGTTTGGCCCGATATCATCGTCGACGAAAGCAGCCTTCGGGTCCACATCACCGGCTTGCGAAAGGCGCTCGGAGATGGAAATTCGGGTACGCGCTACGTCGTCAACGTGACCGGCCGCGGATATTGCTTCGTTTCTCCTGTTGTGCGCGAGGCCGACCGCCCGTTGGCCCCGGACCCCATTCTCCAGGTCGTCACCCCTGCCCGCTCCGAGCAACCCGCGCGCCTTCCACCGCGGCTGAAGCGCATGGTGGGCCGCGAGGAGCTGATCGGCGATCTGGCAAGACAAATAACCGATCGCCGGCTCATCACCATTCATGGCCCCGGCGGCATCGGCAAGACCACGCTCGCCGTTGCGCTGGGGCACCTGCTTGTCGCCGACTTCGGCGCCGCCGTGCACTTCGTCGACCTTGCCGTGCTCAGCGCTCCCGGACTTGTGCCCGGCTCTGTTGCATCGGCGCTGGGACTGCCGGTTCAGTCGAGCGATCCGTCTGCGGCGATCATCAACTTTCTTCGCGGCCGCCGCTCGCTCCTGATCCTTGATAGCTGCGAACATGTGATCGAGCCTCTCGCGAATTTGGCCGAGCGCCTCGTGCTGGAGGTGCCCGAGGTGAGCATCATCGCCACGAGCCGCGAACCGCTGCGCGTCGAGGGCGAGTATGTCCATCGGCTGGCACCGCTGCAGAGCCCGCCTGAGGATGGCGACCTGGACGCCGAACGTACCCTCTCCTTTCCCGCCGCGCATCTCCTGGTCGAGCGCGCAGTCGCCGGCAATCACCTGTTCGAGCTGACCGATGCGGACGCTCCTGTTGTCGCGGAGATCTGCCGCAAGCTGGACGGTATCGCGCTTGCGATCGAACTGGCGGCAGGCCGCATCAGCACCCACGGCCTGCGCGAGACGGCGGCCCTGCTGGACAAGCGGATGAAACTGCTGTGGCGCGGCCGGCGCACGGCGTCGCCCCGCCACCAGACCCTGACCGCGACGCTCGATTGGAGTCATGACCTGATCACCGATCGCGAGCAGACCATATTCCGCCGGCTTTCGGTCTTTGTCGGCACCTTCACGCTGGAGGCGGCGCAAGCGGTGGCGGCCGACGATGAGCTTGAGCCGTCCGACGTTATCGACGCCATCGAGCAGTTGGTCGCCAAATCCCTGATCTCGACGACGAGCGTGTCGGATGCTTCAATGCGCTACCGGCTGCTCGACACGACGCGCGCCTATGCCCGCGCGAAGCTGGAGGAGTTCGGCGAGGCCTCTTCCGCCTGTCGGCGCCATGCGCGCTATTGGCAGGACCGTCTGGAACGGACCCACACAAACGAAGCCCTGGTCGATCCTCACGCAAAGGAAGACATCCCGGCCGAGGACCTCGGTAACATACGCGCGGCTCTCGAATACAGTTTCTCGGATAACGGCGACCAGGATCTTGCCGTTGCGCTGACCGCGTCAGCCGCCCGTCTGTTCACAAAATTCTCGCTGTTGAACGAATGCTCCCGGTGGACCGAGCGCGCTTTGTCGGTACTCGGCCCGCCAACCGACGCGACGCGGTCCGAAATGCAGCTCCAGGCGGCGTTCGGCCATTCGACGATGTTCACGCGGGGAGATGGCGGACGCGCGTTCGCTGCGATGACCAGGGGCCTCGAACTCGCGGAAGAGTTGGGCGACCGCTTCTATCAGTTCCGGCTGCTGAGCGATCTGCACATGTTTCGATTGCGGGCCGGAAAATATCAGGACACGCTGGCGCTCGCCGAGCGCGCCTGGACCGTTGCGCAAAAGATCGCCGATCCCGTCGGATTGTCCGCCGCGCACCGATTGCTCAGTACTTCCCATCATCTCGTGGGCAACCAGCCCGAAGCGCTGTCTCATCTGGAAACCTGGCAGCCGCGTCCGTCTCAGATCACAGACACCAGTGCTTTCAATGCCGGTCGCGTCCCCCGGATCGGCCGGAGCCGCGTCCTTTGGCTGCTCGGCTTTCCGGATCAGGCGGTCGAGGCCGTCAGGAAGGCGGACGAGGAAGCGATCAATGTCCGAAGTCCAGTGCCTGTCTGCATCGTGACGATCTGGGGCGCCAACGTATTCGGATGGATCGGCAATTGGGATGCGGTCGAAGAGCGGGCCGATCGGTTGATCGCGTATGCGAGCAAGTATTCGCTCGGGCCGCATATCGCCGTGGGCAATGGCATGAAGGGCGCCGTGTTGATCAACCGCGGCGAGATCGAACGTGGCGTCGAATTGCTGCGTGCGGCGCTGACGAAGTTGCGCGCGGATCATTACGAACTCTATACCGGCGGGTTGTGTCTGGCCTTGGCCGACGGCCTTGGTGCGAGCGGCCGGCTGGACGAAGCCATGACTGCGCTCGATGACACGATCGCAATCGTCAACGCGAATGGCGGTTCGCTGGATCTGCCGGAATTGCTGCGCACCAAGGGCACGCTGCTCGCGCAGGCTGGCGATCTGGCCGCGGCGGAAGATAATTTGCGGCGCTCGCTTGAGCTGGCAAGGAGCCACTCCGCACTATCGCTGCAACTCCGCACGGCCATGAGTCTCGCCCGGCTGAAGATCGGTCAGGAAGATGCGGGCGAAGCGCACGCCATGCTTGCCGAAATCTGCGGTCGATTCACCGAGGGTTTCGACACGGCCGATCTGCGGGCGGCCAAAGGGCTCCTCAGCGAGATGAGTTCCACATCGATCTCGATGCCGAAGATATCTTCGGCCTAGCCGGCCTGTCTGAACCGCATCGCTGATTGGTTCACAGCGTGGCGGCTGAAGGGACGCGAGTATCTGTCAAGCACGAAATTGCGCGGCACCCACTCGACTTTCCACTTGTGAGCACACAAGTTCCGATTGGGAACGGACCGTTCTCGCAGGGTCAAGAGCACAGGGTGTTGTTGTGATGCGCCGCATCGTCGTTACGGGAATGGGATTGGTGTCGCCGCTCGGTTGCGGCGTCGAGCTCGCATGGTCGCGGCTGCTTGCCGGACGATCGGGGCTTCGTGCCTTGCCGGCATGGGCGGCCGCGCTGCCGGCGCGGGTCGCGGGGATCGTGCCGACCAAGGCCGATGATGTCGAAGGCGGCTTCGATCCCGATCTCGGCGCACCGCCCAAGGACCAGCGCAAGATGGACCGTTTCATCCTGTTCGCGCTGGTCGCCGCGGCCGAGGCGATTGCGCAGGCTGCATGGACGCCTGCCGATGCCCACGCGATGGAGCGGACGGCGACCGTCATTGCATCTGGCATCGGTGGATTCCCGGCGATCGTCGAAGCGGTGCGTACCACCGATCAGCGCGGCGTTCGGCGCTTGTCGCCGTTCACCGTGCCGTCGTTCCTCGCCAATCTCGCGGCCGGCCACATCTCGATCCGCTATGGTTTCAAGGGTCCGATCGGCGCGCCCGTCACGGCCTGTGCCGCAAGCGTGCAGGCGATCGGCGATGCCGCGCGCCTGATCCGGTCGGGTGAAGCCGATGTCGCCGTATGCGGCGGCGCGGAAGCCTGTATCGACCTCGTGAGCCTCGGCGGTTTTGCGGCGGCGCGGGCGCTGTCGACCGATTTCAACGAAACGCCCGAGCGCGCATCCCGCCCCTTCGATCGCGACCGCGACGGCTTCGTGATGGGCGAAGGCGCTGGCATGCTGGTCATTGAGGAACTCGATCATGCGCTACAGCGCGGCGCGAGGCCTATTGCCGAAATCATCGGCTATGGCACGACCGCGGATGCCCACCACATCACCTCGGGCCCCGAGGACGGCGACGGCGCACGCCGCGCCATGGAACTCGCGCTGCGTCAGGCGGGACTCGAGCCCGACCAGGTCCAGCACCTCAACGCGCACTCGACCTCCACGCCGGCCGGCGATCACTCCGAGATCGAAGCCATCAAGTCGGTGTTCGGGCGCGAGGGCAAGCTCGCAGTGAGCGCAACCAAATCGGCGACGGGACATCTGCTCGGCGCGGCCGGAGGCTTGGAAGCGATCTTCACCGTCCTCGCTCTCCGCGACCAGGTGGCGCCGCCCACCCTCAATCTGGAGAATCCTGACGATGCGGCTATAGGCATCGATCTCGTCGCCAGAGCAGCCAGGCCGATGGCCATCGAGCACGCGATCTCGAACGGGTTCGGCTTCGGCGGCGTCAACGCCAGCATCATCCTGCGGCGCTGGACGTGATCATGTTGCGGGGTGACGTCGCACGCGCGACCCCGCTCACCCGTCTTACACCGCCGGCGGATTACGGTCGATGAAGGTCGAGCGTTGGTGCCAATAGGGATAAGGCAGCGTCACCTTGCTGGCTTCGTCGAGCTTGGCGACCTGCTCCTTGGTCAGCGCCCATCCGATCGCGCCGAGGTTCTCGCGCAGTTGCGCCTCGTTACGCGCGCCGACGATCAGCGTGGCGACGGTCGGTCGCTGCAACAGCCAGTTCAGCGCGATCTGCGATACGCTCTTGCCGGTTTCCTTGGCGATCTCGTCGATCGCATCCACGACGCGATAGAGGTGCTCATCCGGCACCGGCGGTCCGAAGGAAGACGTCTGCGGCAACCGGCTGACCTCCGGCCGCGGCTGGTCGCGCCGGATCTTGCCAGTGAGCCTGCCCCAGCCGAGCGGCGACCACACCACCGCGCCGAGACCCTGGTCGAGGCAGAGCGGCATCAACTCCCACTCATAATCGCGCCCGATCAGCGAATAATAGGTCTGGTTGGCGACGTAGCGCGGGAAACCGTATTTGTCGGCAACCGAAAGCGCCTTCATGAGGTGCCAGCCGGAAAAATTCGAGACCCCGACATAGCGGATCTTGCCGGAACGCACGAGCACATCGAGCGTTGCGAGCACCTCTTCGGGCGGCGTGAGCGCATCGAAGCCATGCAGCTGGAACAGGTCGATATAATCGGTCCCCAATCGGCTCAGCGAACCGTCGACTGCCGCAAGCAGATGCTGACGGGACGAGCCGATATCGTTCGGTCCTTCGCCGATACGGAAGCTCGCCTTGGTCGAGATCAGCAGCTTGTCGCGCCGCCCCTTGATCGCCTGGCCGAGCACGCGTTCGGATTCGCCCATGGAGTAGACATCAGCGGTGTCGAACATCGACACGCCGGCATCGAGGCAGATGTCGACCAGCCGCCGCGCTTCGGTCGCATCGGTATTGCCCCACGGGGCCAAGCGACCGACGCCGCCGAAGGTGCCGGTCCCGAAGCTGAGCGCAGGCACGCTAAACCCTGACTTTCCCAGGCGCCGGTATTCCATCTGTATTCTCCGCGCTTCGTGCATGCCCATCCAAAGGGCATCGCAGGATCGTATTCAAATCCGGAACCGGTGCAAGCGCGCGGATGGAATGACATGGCGGAGTCAAAGTGACTTGACACTCTATTGCAGCACGGCTCGCGCTATCATATTATGATCGAAATATAATCGTGAGGGCATTTGCCATGTCGGAGGATCTGACCGAGGTTGAAACCGGAACCGGTGAATTGCTGTGCCAGATCGACGGGCGCGTCGCCATCCTGACGCTGAATCGGCCTGAGGCACGCAACGCGCTCTCGGACAATCTCACCCCGGCTTTGCGGCGCATGATCAAGAGCCTGGGCGACGATCCCAAGATTGGCGCCCTCCTGATCACGGGCGCGGGCAATGCCTTTTGCGCCGGCGGTGACGTCAAGGGCATGGGCAGCGGCATTGCCCGGCCCGAACGGACGCTGGAGGAGCGTGTCGCTATTCTCCAGGAGAGGCAGCGCACGCTCACCGGCGTGCTGGTGGCCGTCCGCAAACCCACCGTCGCCGCCCTTCCCGGCCCTGCTGCAGGCGCAGGCCTCGCGATCGCGCTTGCCTGCGACATCCGGATCGCAGCCGAATCCGCCATCATGGCGACCGGCTACGCCCGCATCGGCCTGTCCGGCGATTACGGCGTCGCCTGGCTGCTGACGCGGCTGGCGGGAACGGCCCGCGCGCGCGAATTGATGTTCCTGTCGGAACGCCTCGACGCCAGGCGTTGCGAGGCATTCGGCCTCGTCAACCGCGTCGTCCCCGACGATCGGCTCCGATCGACGGCGCTGGAGCTGGCAAAGCAGCTCGCCGATGCCCCGCCGATCGCGCTTCGTTACATCAAGGACAATCTCGACCATGCCCTCACGTCGGACCTCCTGACCTCGATGGATTTGGAAGCCGAGCACATGGTCCGTGCAGCACGCACGACCGACCACAACGAAGCCGTGCGCGCCTTCGTCGAAAAGCGCAAGCCGGTGTTTCACGGACAGTAAGAGACGCGCCGGCGCCGTAGGGTGGGCAAAGCGCAGCGTGCCCACCTTCCTTGCACCGAACGTGGACGGTGGGCACGCTTCGCTTTGCCCACCCTACAATTCCTCACCGCACTCACAGGAGAAAGCGAGATCATTCCGAATTCGCGTCCAGGGTCGCACCGAACGGTTCCCAATTGGTGCCGCTCCAACGCTGCATCTGCAACTGCGTCCAGACCATATTGTTGCTGTCAGACGTATTGGCCTTGATGCCGGGCGACGCTGTCGGGACCACAAAGTCTTTCAGAGATTTCGCCTGCTTGATGATGTTCTTGCGCGACAGGTCATCGCCGCACTGCTTCAGGATCTGCTCCAGAATCATGCCCTGCATATAGCCGGTGAGATAGCTGGTGTTCTGGATGTCGGCGCCGGGCAGGTACTTCTCGAAGAACGCGCGATAGGCCTTCACGCCCTCGTCATCGTCCCATCGCCCATCGGTCGGGTCCTTGTTGATGGTGCCGACAATGACGCCCTTCGAATTCTCAAGTCCGGCCGGCTTCAACGTACCTCCGATCGAGCCCGACGGGAAATTGAGGATCACGGTCGCCTTCCAGCCGATCTCGGACGCCTTGCGGATCGCCTGCGCCGCGAATTTCGGCGTTCCCGCGATGAAGAAGCCTTCCGCACCGGAGCTCTTGAGATTGACCACCTGGGAATCGATGGTCGGCTCCGTCACCTCATAGGCTGCGGTGACGACGCGCTTGTCGAAATCGCCTTTCAGGATCGACTTGAAGGCGGCGACATAGTCTTTGCCGAGATCGTCGTTCTGGAACAGGATCGCGTATTTCTTGCCCGGCAGCGTCTGCTCGAGGAATTTCGCGTAGATCCGGCCCTCGGTCTGATAGCTGACGAGCCCGGTCGTCGTCAGCGGGAATTCGGCAACATCGGTGAACTTGCTCGAACCGCTGACGATCGCAATCGAAGGAACGCCTTTCGCCTTCAGGTATTTCGCCGTCGCCGAATTGCCTGGTGTCCCGAGCTGGCTGAAGATGAACGCGACCTCGTCACTTTCGACGAGCTTGCGCGCATGCTCGACTGCCTTGGGCGGACTGTAGGCATCGTCCATCGCGATGTAGTTGATCTTGCGCCCGTTGATGCCGCCGCGATCGTTGATCATCTGGACATAGCCGAGCACGCCGCGGCCGACGAGACCGATCGACGATGCGGGGCCGCTGAACGGAAAGATTCCGCCGATCTTGATCTCGGTTGCGCTGACGCCCGGTTCGTCGGCGGCGTCAGCCGGAAGCGCCAGCAGCGACGCTGCAAGGCATGCTGCCGCCAGACTCAATTTAACCTTCATGCTACCCTCCCTCCAAAGCCCGTCACGCGCAGGCCAATCGTTTAAAAGAAATGCAGGCAGGCGCCTGCGGCTTGGTTCGCCCGCTCAGGCGAACCAGCCAACCTGTCGAAAACCTCAAAGACCTCTCAGGCGACTGCGCGCGCTGGCGCCTTCGCCACGACACCGTCGAGGAAGCCGGTGAGCCGTTGCCGGATGATCTGCTCGGCTTCAGTCATGACGCGGTCGATCAGTTCCTGCACGGTCGGGATGTCATGGATCAATCCGACCACCATGCCGCAGCTCCAGGCGCCGGCATCCATCTCGCCGTCGACCATCACCTTGGGATAGACGCCCGCGACCTGCTCGTGGATGTCCTGGATCTTGATGCTCGCGCCCTTCTCGCGCTCGATCTCGAGAAGCTGATCGACGCCCTTGTTCTTCAAGACGCGCTCGGTGTTGCGCAGCGCGCGCATCACAAGGCGGGTGTCGAGCTCGGTGGCCTCCACCAGCGCCCGCTTCACGTTCTCGTGGACTGGCGCCTCCTTCGTGGCGACAAAACGCGTGCCCATGTTGATGCCATCAGCGCCCATCGCGAGCGACGCGACGAGGCTGCGCCCGTCAGCCATGCCGCCCGAGGCCACGAACGGGATCTTCAGTTCATCGGCCGCGCGCGGCAGCAGGATCATGTTCGGGATATCGTCCTCACCCGGATGACCGCCACATTCGAAGCCGTCGACACTGACCGCATCGCAGCCGATTTTCTCCGCTTTCAGCGAATGGCGGACGGACGTGCATTTGTGGATCACCTTGATGCCGGCGGCCTTCAACGCCGGCATGTACTGCTCGGGGCTACGGCCCGCGGTCTCCACGATCTTGACACCGCCCTCGCGGATCGCGGCGATATATTCCGGATAAGGCGGCGCGGTGAAGCTCGGCAGGAAGGTGAGATTGACGCCGAACGGCTTGTCGGTCATGTCGCGGCAGCGCGCGATTTCCTTGGCGAGCAATTCCGGCGTCTTCTGCGTCAACCCGGTGATGATGCCGAGACCGCCGGCGTTCGACACCGCGGCGGCGAGCTCGGCAAAGCCGACATAGTGCATGCCGCCCTGGATGATCGGATGCTGGATGCCGAGCAGTTCAGTGATCGCTGTCTTCACGAAGTTTCTCCCGCTTTCCCGATCAGTTGACGATTTCAAACAATCCCGCGGCGCCCATGCCGCCACCGATGCACATGGTCACCACGCCGTATTTCGCCTTGCGCCGCCGCCCCTCGATCAGGATGTGGCCGGTGAGCCGCGCGCCGGTCATACCGTAGGGGTGGCCGATCGCGATCGAGCCGCCATTGACGTTGAGTTTTTCAGGGTCGATGCCGAGCTTGTCGCGGCAATAGATCACCTGCACTGCATAAGCTTCGTTGAGCTCCCACAGATCGATATCGTCGATCTTCAGGTTATGCCGCTTGAGCAGCCGCGGGATCGCGGCGACCGGGCCGACGCCCATCTCGTCCGGCTCGACGCCGGCGGCAACGAAGCCGCGGAAGATGCCGAGTGGCTTCAGCCCCTTCTGCGCGGCAACCTTGTCACTCATGATCACGCAGGCGGACGCGCCATCCGAAAGCTGGCTGGCGTTACCGGCGCTGATCGTCTTGCCCTCGAACACCGGCTTGATCTTCGCAAGCGCTTCGGCCGTCGTATCAGGCCGCGGTCCCTCGTCCTTGGTCAGCGTCACCTCCTTGTAGGTGACCTCCTTCGTATCCTTATCGACAACAGCCATCCTGGTCGTGATCGGCACGATCTCGTCACTGAAGCGGCCACCCTGCAAGGCAGCGCCGACGCGGCGCTGGCACTCAAGCGAGTATTCGTCCTGCTGCTCGCGACCAATCTTGTAGCGCTCGGCGACCACTTCGGCCGTCTCAAGCATCGACATGTATATTTCCGGCTTCATCGCCATCAGCTCGTCGTCGACGGCGTGGAACCTGTTCATGTGCTCGTTCTGCACCAGGCTGATCGATTCGATGCCGCCGCCGATCGCGATCTCGACGCCGTCGAGCATCACCGAGCGCGCCGCGACCGCAATCGCCTGCAGGCCGGAAGCACATTGCCGGTCGATCGTGGTGCCGGCGACGGTGACCGGCAAGCCAGCCCGGATCGCGCCCTTGCGAGCGACGTTCATCACCATGGTGCCCTGCTGCATCGCGCAGCCCATCACCACGTCCTCGACCTCGCCGGGTTCGATCCCGGCGCGCTTGACCGCCTCGGCCATCACGTGGCCGGCCAGGGTCGGCCCTTCCGTGTTGTTGAGTGCGCCGCGATAGGCCTTGCCGACGCCGGTACGCGCCGTCGATACGATCACTGCATCTCGCATATGCTTTCCTCTTCTCGTCAGGCTGCCGCGTCGAGCTGCGCATAGCGCAGGACATGAAAGGCGGGATCGCCGAACTGGATGTTGATGGATGAAATCCGCTTGAAGTAATGGCCGACATTGAGCTCGTCGGTCATGCCCATGCCGCCGTGGAGTTGCACCGCCTGGTCGGCCACGAACTTGGCGGCATAGCCGATCTTCGACTTGGCACCGGAAGCAAGCCGCGATACCCCTTCGTCCTTCGATGCAAGGCTGAGATTGAGATGCTGCATCAGGGACAGCGCCTCCTGATGCGCGATGAACATGTCGACCATCCGGTGCTGCAGCACTTGGAACGAGCCGAGCGTCGCGCCGAACTGCTTTCGCGTCTTGCTGTATTCGAGAGTCGCCGCATTCAGTTCACCCATTGCGCCGACGGTCTCCGCGCAGAGTGCGCCGATGGCGCTGTCACGGCAGGCTTCGAGTGCGGCAACGCCCTCGTCCTCCCGTCCCAGCATCTGGCTCGCCGGCACGGAAACGTTCATCAGCGCGACCTCGGCGGCGCGCCGGCCATCGATGGTCTTAAAGTCCTGCAAATGAAGGTTCGGGGAATGGCGATCGACAACGAACAGGCTGACGCCGTTGCGATCGCCCCGCTCTCCCGAGGTGCGAGCGGAGACGATCAGACTGTCGGCCCAGGGCGCAGCCACGACCGCTGCCTTGGTGCCGCTGAGCACGTAGCTTCCACCCTCACGGCGAGCGATGGTAGAGACATGGCCGAGATCGTAACGCGAGCGGCCTTCGGACCAGGCCAGTGCCCAGACCTTCTCTCCGGACATGATATCAGGGAGATACGTGGCCTGCTGAGCCGCCGAGCCGAAATCTTCGATCAGGCCGCCGGCAAGGACGACGGTCTCGAAGAACGGCTCGACCAGAAGGTGCCTGCCGAACTCCTGCATCATGATCATGGTGGCCAGCGGCCCGCCACCGAGCCCTCCGACCTCCTCGGAGAACGGCGCGGCGAGCAGGCCGAGCTCGGCGAAGGACGACCAATGTTTGCGGCTCCAGCCCTCCTCGCTCGCGACGATCTTGCGGCGTGCATCGAAATCATACTGATCGCGCAACAGGCGCTGCACGCTGGACCGTAACAGCTCCTGCTCTTCCGTGAACTGGATGTCCATTCCGATGGCTCCCTGCGAAGCTAGAGTCCGAGTACGGCCTTAGCGATGATGTTGCGCTGGATCTCGTTCGAGCCGCCGTAGATCGAGAGCTTGCGCGAGTTGAGATATTTTTCCGACGCGGTGTGCCCGTAGTCCGGGCCCGGCATGAAATGATTGGCGCTCACGGGATGCTCGCGGATCGCGAGCCCGTAATTGCCGATCGCGCGGTGTGTCAGCTCGGTGATGTCCTGGAAGATCTCGGTGCCCCTGATCTTGAACAGCGACGCCGCCGGACCGGGATCGATGCCGCGCGCCATTTGGGCTACGATACGAAGCTCGGTCGCCTCCAGCGCCAGCACGTCGAGCTCGATGCGGGCGATGTCCCTGACGAATTCGAGGTGGGCCGGATCGTCTTCGGGAATCTCCGCCTTCACGATCTGCTTGAGCCGATTGAGATAGCGCGTGGAGCGGCCGATACCGGCCATGCTGGTGCGCTCATTGCCGAGCAGGAATTTGGCGTAGGTCCAGCCCTTGTTCTCTTCCCCGATCAGGTTGGCGGCGGGCACGCGGACGTTCTCGAGAAAAACGTCGTTCACCTCATGGCTGCCGTCGATCGTGATGATCGGACGCACGGTGACGCCCGGCGACTTCATGTCGATCAGAAGGAACGATATGCCGGATTGCGGCTTCGCATTCGGGTCGGTGCGCACCAGGCAGAAGATCCAGTCGGCATGCTGAGCGAGCGTGGTCCAGGTCTTGTGGCCGTTGACGATATAGTGGTCGCCGTCACGCGCCGCCTTGGTACGGACCGAAGCAAGATCGGAGCCTGAGCCCGGCTCCGAATAGCCCTGGCACCACCAATCCTCGCCGGACAGGATGCGCGGCAGGAACTTCTTCTTCTGCGCCTCATTGCCGAAGGTGTAGATGACAGGACCCACCATGGTGACGCTGAACGCGAGCGGCGGCAGTGTGCCGGCGCGCGTGGTCTCCTGCTCGAAGATGAAGCGCTTGGTGATCGACCAGCCGGGGCCGCCATATTCCTTAGGCCAGAGCGGCGCGATCCAGCCCTTCTTGTGGAGGATGCGATGCCAGAGCAGCATCTGCTCCTTGGTGAGGTCGGTGTCCGGATTAGGAACGCGCATCTCCGCCGGATAGTTTTCCGCGATGAAGGCGCGCACCTCGTCGCGAAACGCGGCTTCTTCAGGAGTAAGCACCAGCTCCATCGGACAACGCTCCTACCGGGTTTCGCCGAGGTGGACGGATCGTCGTGCCGTAGCGCGCGGCGCCGAGCCTGCGGCTTCGCGGATGCCAAGTGTTCCTGCCAAATTCGCCACCTCAGACCTCCCGACGGATATCGAGCCGCTCGCGAGGCGACTTCATCACTCGCCGCATCTAACGTTCTTTTTTAGAACTCGTCAATCGCAATTCTTCGCGAGTAAGCGGCTCACGGCGGAATGATGTGAATTTGAAGGCTGAATAGCTGTACCAACTCAAATAACTCCATTTACATCGTCCCCACCGCTCTCTATTAATTCGGTACCAAATAAGAACTATGTGGGAGAAAAAGGATGACAGAACGCCGCGGGGTAGCGATATTGGTCGGTGCGGGCGACGCGATCGGGGCCGCCGTGGCGCGGCGTTTCGCAAAGGGCGGCTACACCGTCTGCATCTGCCGCCGCGATGCCGCCAAATCGCAGGACCTGGTTGACGAGTTGAAAGCCGCCGGCCATGAGGTCCACGCGCTCAGCGTCGACGCCAGGCAGGAGACGGAAGTCCAGGATCTGTTCGCCCGCGTCGAGAAAGAGATCGGCCCGATCGAAGTCTGCCTCTTCAACGCCGGTTCGAACGTCAACAAGCCGCTGCTCGAGACCACCGAAAAGCTGTTCTTCAAGGCCTGGGAGCTGGCCTGCTACGCCGGGTTCCTGGTCGGCCGCGAGGCCGCGCGCCACATGGTGCCGCGCGGCCGCGGCACCATCTTCTTCACCGGCGCGACCGCGAGCATCCGCGGCGGAACTGGTTTTGCTGCGTTCTCATCGGCAAAGTTTGCACTGCGCGCGGTCGCGCAAGCGATGGCGCGCGAGCTCGGTCCGAAGAACGTCCATGTCGTGCACCTCATCATTGACGCCGGCGTCGACAGCCCGGCCATCCATGAGCGCATGAAAGCCCGCGGCATCGAGGCGAGCGCGATTCCACAGGACAGCCTGACCAAGACGTCGTCGATCGCGGAAGCCTATTGGTTCGCGCATCAGCAGACGCGGGACGGCTGGACGCACGAGCTCGATCTGCGTCCCGCGGTGGAGAAATGGTGAGATGGCCGCGCCGGAGCTGACCCTCTGGGGCGTGGGCACGAGCCGGACGATACGACCGCACTGGGCCATGCACGAGCTTGGCCTCGCCTACAAGACGCGGCCGATCGGCCCCCGCACGGGCGAGACCAAGACCCAGGAATATACCGTGCTCAATCCGCGGCAGAAGATTCCGCTGCTGCAGGACGGCGATTTTTGTATCGGCGAGAGCGCGGCGATCGTCGCCTATCTGTCGCGGACCTATTCAACGCCGGAGCGCTCGTTGATTCCGGAGAGCCAGCGCGACTACGCCGCCTGGCTCGAATGGTGCTTCTTCATCGTTGCCGAGCTCGATTCGACGAGCCTCTATGTCATGCGCCGACACAAGGCCGACGCGCTCGGACACATCTACGGCGTCGCGCCCGATGTCGTGGCCCAGGCCGCGGAATATTTCCGTCAGCAATCGCGCCACGTCGAGGTCGCGCTCGCCGACGGCCGCCAATTCCTGATGGGCGATCGGTTCACCAGCGCCGACATTTTGCTCACCACCTGCCTCGACTGGGCGATCGCCTATGGCGTCGGCATCTGCAACCACGCCCATCCCTATCTCGAGCGCATCCATCAGCGGGAGGCGTATCAGCGCGGCCAGGCCGCAAACAAGCCGCTCGCCCCAATCACGCCGCCCGCACCGAGGGCGTGAGCAGCCAAGCGCGAGGCAGCAGTTCTCCCTCTCCCCGTCCTTTACGGGGAGAGGGTTGGGGTGAGGGGCTCTCTCCGCGAATACGGTGAGAGATATGATCGCGGAGGCAGCCCCTCACCCTGCCCTCTCCCCGTGAAGAACGGGGAGAGGGAAAGAGAGCGCCCCACTCGTTGCTTATTGATTGCGCGCTTACACCGCCACCCGCACGGCCTTCTCGCTGACCATCCGCTCGATCGCGGCATCGTCATAGCCGAGCTCGCGCAGCACCTCGCGCGAGTGCTCGCCGACGCGCGGCGCCGGTCCGCCGATCGACGCCTCGTTGACTTCAAAGCGCGCCGCCGGCTTTGGCTGCCGCACGCGTCCGACCTTGGGCTGCTCGAACTCGGTGATGATCTCGCGCGCCACCACCTGCTCGTTGTGGATGATCTCGCCGCGGCGCAGGATCGGGGCGCAGGGAACATCGGCCGCATCGAGCCGCTCCAGCCATTCGGCCGTGGTGTGCTGCGCGATATATTCGGCCATCTTGTTGATCCGCGCCGTCGCATTCACCGAGCGCGCGGAGGGCGTCGCAAAGCGCGGATCCTTGGCAAGCTCGGGATCGCCGGTGGCGCGGCAAAAACCCTGCCATTCCGAATCCGAGATCGTGCCGGCGGTGATGTAGCCATCGCTGGTCTTGAATACGAGATCCGGCCGGTCGTTGGGATCGGCAGAGGTCTCCTCGGCGCCGACCACTGTGTATTGCATCATGCCTTCCGGCCAGAGATAGGAGATCATCGCATCCAGCATCGCGACCCGGATGTGATCGCCCTGCCCGGTCTTCTCGCGCGCATAGAGTGCGGCCGCAACCGCCTGCGCGGTCATGACAGCGGTGGTCTTGTCGCAGACGATCGTGCGGATCATCTGCGGACGGTTGGTGATGGGCTGAGACTGGATGTCGGCGAATCCCGACAATCCCTGGATGATCGGATCGTACACCCGCTTCTTCACATAGGGCCCGGTCTCGCCGACGCCGCTGATCGAGACATAGATCAAGCGCGGATGACGCTGGCGCAGCTCATCCGCGCCAAGGCCGAGGCGCTCCATGGTGCCGGGCCGGAAATTCTGCACCAGCACGTCGGCTTGCGCGACGAGCTTGGCCAGCACCTCGCGGCCGGCCTCGCTCTTGACGTCGATTGCGAGCGAGCGCTTGCCGCGGTTGGAGGAAATGAACAGCGCCGAGAATTCGCCGGACTTGTCGATGGTGGCGCGGCTGCGGCGGGTGATGTCGCCGCCGATCGGCTCGATCTTGAGAACATCGGCGCCCTGGTCGGCGAGGAACATGGTGGCGAACGGTCCCGATACCACGCCGGTGAGATCCAGTACGCGTACGCCATTGAGTGGGCCCGGCATCACGTTCTCCTTATTTGTTCGACGATCTCCGGCCGCCGCGGTCCGGCGCTCACGCGCTCTTCGCCAACTGCCTTGTCTGCTCGACGATGGATTCCTCGACGTCGCGAAGCTGATCCTTGCCGAAGAACATCTCCTTGCCGACGAAGAACGTCGGTGAGCCGAAAGCGCCGCGGTTGACCGCGTCGGCCGTCAGCTCGATCAGCCGCTTCTTGACGTCGTCCTGCTGCGCCCGTGCGATCAACCTGTCGGCGTCCAGGCCGGAAGATTTGAGCGCGGCGCGAACCACTTCGACGTCATCCATCTTCTTCGGCTCTTCCCACATGTGATGGAAGGCCGCACGGACGTAGGGCTCGAACACGCCTTCGAATTGCGCAGCGACCGCGCCGCGCATCAGCATCAGGGTGATGACCGGGAAGAACGGGTTCGGACGATAGGTCGTGATGTTGTGGCGGCGGATGAAGCGCTCGGTTTCCAGCGCCATGTATTCCGGCTTGTTCTTGATGCCGCGCAGCGAGTCGGCCGGCGACATGTTGCCGGTCGCCTTGAAAATTCCGCCGAGCAAGACCGGCACATAGTCGAACTTCACGCCGGTGCGCTGTTCGATCGAGGGGATGACAAGTTCCGCCAGATAGGCGTTCGGGCTGCCGAAATCGAAATGGAATTCAACCTTCAGGGGATTTCCCACCGGCCTCTCCTCCCGAGCATCCGTTATTCTCCGCCCGTCACGTACAGGCGACCTGTAGCCATGCCCTGGCTGGTCCTCCTCATACAGTTCCAAAAATGAACTGTCAATTCTTGGGATCATCCAATATGCTGCTGCGCGCCGAAGCTCGATGCACTTTGCAGCGGAGCCGGCCTCTTCCGGAGCGTCCCTCATGATCACGACCCTCGACCATACCAGCGTCCTGGTTCACGATCTCGACACCGGCATTGCCGCCTATCGCGAGGTGCTCGCGAGAGAACCGGCGTTTCGCTCCAGAACCGATGGCGTCGAAAGCGCGTTCTTCATTCTGGACAACGCCACGCTTCGGGTCATGGCTCCCGACAGCGAAGGCGCGCTTGGCGCGCGCGTCCGTGCCGCCCTTGCCGAGAGCGGCGAAGGCCTGTGGTGTCTAGAGTTCGAGGTCGACGATATCGAAAAGAGCTATCGGCGATTGCGACGTATCTCGCTTCAGCCGGACGAGGTCGCCGACATCACCTGCAGTCATCTTGCGACCGGCACGACACTCTCCTGGAGACGCAGCGGCTTGCCGGCCGAACAGTCGCACGGCGTACCGATCCGCTTCAGTAAGCTTCTATCCAAAGCAGCTCGCTCTGCGGCGACAGGGCCGGCCACGGTTCGCAGGATGGACCTGGTGGTGGTTGCAACCGACGAGCCGGAGCGCGCGGTGGCGCTCTACGGCGCGCGCCTCGGGTTAGAGCTGATCTTCGACCGCACCGACGCGAAGAGCAAAAGCCGGTTGATGCAATTTGCCTGTGGCGACATGCTGATCGAGATCGTCCACCGTCCGGACGAAGGCGAGGCGCGCAAGGCGGACCGCCTCTGGGGCATCGCCTGGTCGGTCGACGATGCCGACGCCGCGCGCGAGCGGCTGCTGCGTGCCGGCCGCAACGTGTCCGATGTCAAGGCGGGCGCGAAACCGGGAACGCGCGTCTTCACGCTCCGCGATGGAACGTGCAACGTCCCCACCCTCTTCGTGCAGCATCTTGCGCAAGCGCCGTAGGCCAAGCTCCTTTCTGCGCTGGCGTCATTTCAACACTTCGCAAACCGTCTGGTGTTCGGCAGCCATCGGCCTCGGATATTGGGCCGAGACGCGGCTCCACCACGCCTCCAGTGCATCGCGGTCGCAGCGGAGGCGGACGCTCATGCCGTCGGCGAACTTGATCCAATGGGCAAAGCGGTGGCTGGGCACGGCGATCACGACCGGGATATCCGCGCTGAGCGCACGCTCGACCAGGTAGCAAAGGCCTTTGCCCTCACATTCCTGCCGACCGAAGCGGTTGACGATCAGCACGTCCGCGCCGCGATCGATCGCCGCCGCGATCCGCTCGCCAGCGTCGAGCAACTGGCCGACGTCGAGCCGGCAGCCGGCCGAGCAACTGCCGAGGTCCTGGAATAGCTGCAGCTCTTCGCCGCTATGGACCAGCATGGCGGACAGGCCGGCATCGAGGCAGTGATGGCCGAGCTGCACAATCCCGACGGCGCGATATCCGGCTCTGTTCAGGCTGGCCGCGAAATCGCGCAGGATCTCGTCGGGGTCCTGATGCTGCTCATACACGAGCGCAGCAAGATCGCATTGGGAGTCGAACATGGCGGGCCTCATCTCCATTGGCGACGGGCCCCGGCCCGGGCTCCGTTATATCCGTCACCATATCACGTCCCGGCGGTTTCCGGCCATACCCGGGATGCGGCGCTGCGGGTCAAAAAAGACGGGCTGGACGACCGGGATCGCATCGATATATCCTTACGGATATAACGGATATTTGTTCGGAGCCTATGATGCAGATCGACCCGCAGGCCCTGACGACGTGCGAAGTCGCCGCCGACGGCGCCGTTTCGCTTGGCTTCGTCGATTCCGACGGCAACCCCGCGACCCTGCGGCTTTCGCTCAACCAGGTCGGCACGTTGGTGATGACCTTGCCCGGATTGCTCGACAAGGCGCTGCAGCGCCGCTACGGCGACGGCAGCCTGCGCTACGCCTATCCGCTGGATTCCTGGATGGTCGAGCAATCGAGCGATCCGAGCGTGCGCATGGTGACGCTGCGGACAGTGGATGGGTTCAGCGTCTGCTTCTCCGTCCTCCGCGAGCAGCAGAGCCCGTTGGGGGAGGCGATCGCAGCCGAACCGCAGCCAAGTGTGACGCTGCGCGCAAACTGACGACGGCATCACGCCTTGCGGGAGATATCGGTCTGCAACGCCACCAGTTCCTTGCGCGCCGCGCTTGCCGCATCGCGCTCGATCTTGCGGTAGCGAGCGACCAGAGTGAGGCCGAACGGCGTCAGCACCGCGCCGCCGCCATTCTTGCCGCCGGTCTGCCGCTCGACCGCCGGGTGCCGACAGATGCGGTTGACCTCGTCGACCAGGTCCCACGCCCGCTTGTAGGACATCTCCATGGCGCGGCCGGCGGCCGAAATCGACCCGCAATCGCGGATATGCTCGAGCAACTGGATCTTGCCGGGCCCGATCCTCTCGTCGCTATCGAGATCGATGCGAACGCTCAAATGTGGAAGCGATTTGGCGCCCGGTTTTGACATGCAGAATCCGTTGGTTGCGTCTTATTCCCTAGAATGCCATTGAAGCCTTTCGCGGACAAGATGAGCACCGGCCGATAACGCCGCAGTCGGCGTCGGCCGGCGCGTCTCTCTTACACTACAGCAAGTCGCTCACCTGTTACTTTAGCGGAACTGGCACGATCGCGAATGGACCGGGATCCTTCCCCTTGTTGGGCCCTATCAGGTAGGACAGCTTGCCCTCGGCGATCCATCCGGTGTTGCCGACCTGGATCACCGAAACAGGCTCGGCCAGACCATCCTTGATCACGTCGACCTTGGCCTCATCGCCCGTCACCGTGACCTTGTCGAGCCGGCCGGCGCCTTCGACCAGCAGGAAGTCGCCGCCAGACGCGCGCATCGCATCCGCATGATCCAGCGGACGGGACGGCTTCAGCTCGGTGATCTCCCCCGCCTTGCCATCCTTGACCGCGATCCTGAACAGTTTTGCGGGAATGAAGGTCGTGACGTAGAGATGGCCGTCCGATCCGACCGCAATGCCGTCGAGCCCGACCCCGTCCTTTGCCGGCGCCAGCAGCGGGTCGGTCGCCCACACGTCGAGCGCCGTGCCGCCTGGCTTCAGGCTGTAGATATACGGGGCGAAGGAATCGGTGACGTAAGCGGTTCCGTCACCGCCGATCGCGATATCATTGCAAAGCGATTTCGGATCCTTGAGCTGAAAGCTCGCCTTCGGGGCGCCGGTGGCGAGATCGAAGGTTTTCAGCCAGGCGCCCTTGGTCTCGCCCGGACCGGCAACGCCCGAACCGCTCAGGTCGTTGGAACAGACGTACAAGGTACGGCTCTTTTCGTCGGCGAGCACGCCGAGCACCGAACGGCTGCCGTTGGCGCCAGGCGAGATGAACTGCTCCGTTTTTCCGCCAGGCGCGGCCTTTATGACGCCGCCCAGGTTGAAGCTTCCGATATAGAGCGTGCCGTCGCTGGTGGCCGTAACGCTCTCCGGATGGCTCTTGTCGGGAACGCCGACCGGCGTCTCGGCATGCGCCATGCCGAGCATGAGCAATATCAACCCGGCCGCGCCGAGCGCCCATGCATTGTGGCTCTTGAGCAAGTCTCCCTGTCGCAGCGAGCACAGGGCAACGCTGTCATTCTGTTTCATGTTTTGGTTCCTGATGGACGTGGGGTGGACGAGGCAATGCCTCGAACGGACGATCATCGATCGATGATCGTTCACTGCGCGTCCTGCAGGACCGGAACTCCGTAGCTCTTCCGGCCCGGCTGTTCGCATCCGGTATATAGCGCAACATACAACGATGCGAAAGCCGCCGCCTTCTGCGGATCGCCTCGGCGATCTCGCCCTATCGCGCTTCAGGCGTCATTTGCGATTGAGAGCCTCGATGCCCGCCTGGCAGACGACAGCATCCTGCGCGCCTGCTCCTCCGCTGCATCCGATCGCGCCGATGACCTTGCCTTCGCTGATGATCGGTATGCCGCCCGGCGATGCGACCAGCGTCGGATCGAGCGTCATCACGTAGGGATGGCCGGTCTCCGTCAGATCGAATATGCCCTTGGTGTCGCGCCGAAAGCGCGCGGCGGTGCGCGCCTTGTTCTGGGCGATGGTTGGCGATGCCAACATGGTGTCGTCCATTTTCACGAAATAAGTCAGGTCGCCCGACGGCGATACGACGGCGATGGCCATCTTCCACCCCCGCTTGGACGCTTCTGCAAACGCGGCGTCCACCGCTTGTCGGGCGAGATCCAACGAAATCGGCGTCCCGTAGGGAATGTCGGCGGGCATCTTCTCGGGCACGCCGGGCGGCAGCGGCTGTGCCGATGCTGCCCCCGCGGTGATCACCGCGGCGCAAGCGATGATCCAGGTAGCGACACCATGGCGGAAGCGGAAAGGGACAAAAGCAAACAGCCGTAACGCCAGGAAACGCAGATAGATCATGATAAAACCCCAGTTGTAGCCGCAAGATCAAAGCACAACTTGAGGCTGACCCTCAAGTTGCCGAACGATCCCGCAAGCCCGCGGCTGTGGCGCGTCCTTTCAACGCCGATATCGTGATGCTAATTTCGACCGCGGCAGGGAGCACCTGCTTCCTGCTTCATTCCGGACAGGAGGACGATATGCCTGAGAGCGTCTACAAGGTCATCGAACTGATCGGTACCAGCAGCGAATCCTGGGAAAAGGCCGCGGCCAACGCGGTCGGGCAAGCCGCAAAATCTCTCCGAGATCTTCGCGTCGCAGAGGTCGTCAAACTCGATCTGCAACTGGACGCCAAGGGGCAAGTGGAGGCCTACCGCGCCAAGCTCAACGTATCGTTCAAGTTCGAGGGCTCCTGACGTTTTCGCAACCTCGCCCCGCTCGCGGGGCGAGGTTGAACTCGATCGCAGTCCGCTTCCACGCTGATCTCAATTCGAGGTTTCAGAGTATCCAGTATCCCTCTCTTTTCGCTTACGAAATCCGCTGCGCCAATTGGATGGTTTTCAACCGAAAGCGATAACCATTTGATTACCGTGCACTGCAAACAACCTGCGCCCCCATCATTTGGGTAACGATCGATGACGTATTAAGGCCCCGATCCCATCTCGGCCCGGCGTCATGCTTCTCGACCAGTTTTCGATTCTCGTCGCCATCGGCTTCTCGGGCGCGTCCCTTGGCCTCACGCTCTGCATGATGTGGGTCGTCGGCAAATCCGAAACCCACCTGCTGAGCTGGTCGATCGGCCTTGCCTTTATCGTCGCCGGAGTGGCGTTCTTTGGCTGTATCATTCAAAGGTACGATGCCAATTTGCTGCTGGTGTCCTTCGTGCTCCTGATGTCCGGCTTCGGATTGCTCTACGCGGGCTCAGCCAAATTTTGCTCAAGCCGGTTCAATTGGTTCACCGTATTCGCAGTTGTCGGCCTTGGCGTTCTGTCCACATCGGCCGCATTCGCGATGGGCTATTCCGGCACCGGGACGATCGCTGCAAATGTAGTGATCGGCATGCTGCTCCTTCTGACCGCTTTCCAATACTGGACGGCACGCGCCGAATCCCCGCTTCTGATGGCCGCCAATGCGACGCTCTATCTGATCGCCGCACTATCATTCGTCGCGTGTGGCTACGCGCTGGCCGAGCAAGGCCAATTCGTCCTGACCGCTCGTCCGTCCAATTGGGCCGAAGACATCAATTCCATCGTTGTGATCGCCGGATTGACCGGCATCGGCACATTGTCCCTCACCCTCAATCAGGCGCGGATCGCGAACCGGCATAAGTCGGAAGCCATGACGGACGCCTTGACCGGACTCTTAAATCGCCGAGCGCTGTTTGACGGTCCGCCCGGCCATGTCCCGGTTGGCACCGCCGTCGTGGCGATGGATCTGGACCACTTCAAGACCATCAACGATCGGTTCGGACACGATTCCGGCGACCGGACGTTGAAGGCCTTTGCCGAAATCATCGCCGCAAATGTCCGTTCAGACGATCTGGCCGCGCGAATTGGCGGCGAAGAGTTCTGCATCGTGATGTTGAACTCGAGTCCGAGGGCATCGGCAGCCGTTGCCGAGCGCATAAGAGCGCAGATCGAGGCGATGTCCGTCCCTACTCCTTTGGGCCCCATCCGGACGACCGTAAGCGGCGGAATTGCCCACGCCACCGGATCCGAAACGATCCAGTCGCTGTTGATCCGCGCGGATGAAGCTCTCTATGAGGCGAAGACCTCCGGCCGCAATCGCGTCAAGCTCTCCAACTTCGGATTGGCTGCCTAGGCTCTGCCGTCGCGGGCTCATACTTGAGCGATGCCCACCGCGGGCGGCAGGGCAGACAAAGGCTGGACACGTCGGCGACGTCGGCTTGTGACTTAAACCGGGCATTTCCACCCAAGAACGAACTCCGGCCGGAAAGTCGAGGTTTCGCTAGAGCCCGCCGTGACCGAATTGTGGCACGTGCGTCAAGTTGTCATTTCTACAGAAGGTTGAAAATGCCATCATTGGATGGCGCGAAGATCCATTCGCGTTCGCGTCTTGATCGTTCGTGCTCATTCTCATTGCAAACGGAGGGTACGTACTATGGAAAGCGCACGCAGGTACGCCTTAGCCTCTATCATCTTTGCATTTGCCCCGTCTGCTTTTGCCGCCGAGCTACCAAAGGAAGGCAACTTCGACTTCACTGCATGCTGGTCGGGCACGAGTAATACCATCTCATTTTCCAAGACCCACACTGCGCTAAGCTATGAGCAGACAGGTTCTATTCGAAGCAATCCTCCGGGCGGAATTTTCGATAAGGAAACATTCCGGTGCGTAGGGATGAATGCCTCTCTTGGCGGGAAGATTACCGGCACCACCGTCTGTGAGGCTACTGACGGGGACGGCAATAAGCGACTTTCGTACTTCTCAATTGCAGATGGAAAAGTAACCAGGGAGTCTGTTGCGGGCACTGGGAAGTACGAGGGTATGGTCACGAACGCCACGGTGCAACCGCTCGGACCTTTCCCAGTTGTCAAGGAGGGGACGTTCCAAGACTGCAATCACCAGACTGGTACCTACAAATTGAAGTGATACTGCACTTTGTGTGCGAGGGCCGCTTTTGAGCGGCCCTCTTCGTTGCCAGAGTCCGATTGCGACCCCGAGCCGAATAGCGCTTAAGCCGCTGGCATGTCGGCTGCCAGCGGCAGACCGGGCGCCGCTTCATGCTCGCATGCACGGACGCATTTGACCCTCAGCCGGTCCTCATGGCACCGGCGCTGTGTCGCTGTGCTAGCGAGCCCGGGCGCTACACTTATTTTCTGAACAACTGCTTTGACGGGGCGTCGAACCTGGCTACGGGCCGATCCATCTGCCAGAGCTCCACATCATGGCTGTCGACAAGACGCTCGGCGGATTTGATGGCTGTGTCATCATCGACACAATCTATCCGAACCACTCCAATCGATCGGCCGTGCAGCCCAACGATGTATGCATGATAGACCGTCATCTTGGCCTCCAAGCAGCGCGAACGCCGCGCGGGTGAATTTGCCGGCCCCGACGCTCGAAGCGGACAATCATCTTCTGTCCTTATCGCCATGGCGGAACCGAACGCTTGCCCAGAGGTGAATGGCAAGGCGTGTAAATTCCATGGGGATCGCCTTGTCCTTTTATAAAGGCCACATAAGGCTGTCCGGCCCAGATCGGCCTTTTCTGACGACCGCGTCAGATCATGCGTGCGACGAGCGGAATTCTTCGCAGCAGGATGGTCGCGCCCCAACTGATGAACAGCGTGCCGAGGAAGACGATCGCGAATTTGACGAACACGGGCAACGGCGGATCATAGACGAGATATTGCAGCCAGATCAGCGGAACGAAATGCACGAGATAAATGCCGTAGGCCGAAGGCCGCATCGCATCGAGGAACCGAAATCGTGATCGCGCAAAGCGCAGGAACAGCGTGGGCACCGTGAAGGTCATCGCCGCGTTGAACATGGCAAACGCCAAGCCATAGGCGATCTGCCACCACAGCGGCGGTGAACGGAAGTCCGGCAGCACGCTATGATGGACGTAGACCAGAAGCAGGATGACGCCGTAGAACGCGAGCCCGCAAGCGAGCCACAGCATCCAGCGCTTCGCCACATCCCGGCCCTCCGCCAGTATCCCGCCTCTCAGGCTGATGGCGCCGACCGCGACGCCGGTGAAGAAGTAGCCGGTGTAAAGCAGGATGCGGCTGGTCTGGATCGGCAGCGGATAATGGCCGGGCACGAACCAGGCGGAATCGCCGAACTCCAGGTGGAGCGGCAGGTAGATGATGATCGAGAAGATCAGGAATAAGGCGAAGGCCGCCATCGGCTGCTGACGGAAGCCGTCGACGAGTTGCCCAAGCGCTGGGATCGCGCGAGGTGCCACGGCCCCAATCAACGCGGCGATCGCGTCCAGCGCGAGCAGCACCCACAGGAACCAGGCCGACCCCGACGACCACGGGCCGACCGTGACCATGTGCCAATAGAACTGCGGGAAACTAAGCTCCGTCACGTGGTAGCGGTAGTAGGCAATCGGCATCAGCACGAAGATCGACACCAGGTACGGGATGCCCAGCCGCCACGCGCGGCTACCGAGGAAGTTGGCCGGCCCCCTGCGCGCCAGGCTGTCGTGCACGAACAGGCCCGAGATGAAGAACATGCAGGCCATGAAGAAGCTGTCGTTGAACAGCGCGATCAGATCGAAGCCGAGCCATCGCATCCGATCGCCGCCGATGCCGAAATAGGTGTAGTTGATCACGCCGTGATACAGGACCACCAGGAAGGTGATGAAGGTGCGCGCGCGGTCGAGCGGAACGATGCGTGTCCCGGTCGTCCCGGCCAGCCCGGTGGCATGGGATTTCTTGAGCATCGGCCCCTGCGTGTCGCAATGATGCTGCATCGCTGCCGCGGTAAGCCATCGCAGCGACACAACCATACACTGTCGCTACGGGAATCCGATCAGCTACCGCGACGCGATCCGTTCACGCCCGCTTGATCGGCTGCGGGGTTCGGAATTCTCAGCCCGCGAAATTTTTCTGAATCGCACGATCGAGTGTTTCGCTGCCAAGAAAACGCGTCCGCAATTCCCGCTTCAGCAATTTGCCGCTCGGATTCTTGGGCAGGCTGTTGACGAAGAGCACGCGCTTCGGCACCTTGAAGTGCGCCATCTGGCCGGCACAGTGCTTGATGACGGTCTCCTCGTCCAGCGTTTCGCCAGTCTTCACCACCACGATCGCGGTCACCGCCTCGATCCAGCGCGGGTCCGGCAAGCCAACCACCGCGACTTCGGAGACCGCCGGCAGGCGATAGACCATCTCCTCGACCTCGCGGCTTGCGACATTCTCGCCGCCGGTCTTGATCATGTCCTTGACGCGGTCGACCACGGTGACGTGCCCCTCGGCATCGACGGTCGCGAGATCTCCGCTATGGAACCAGCCGCCGGCAAAGGCCGCTTCAGTCTTGGCGGGATCGTTGTAATAGCCGGACAGCAGATGCGGCGAGCGGTGCACGATCTCGCCGACCTCGCCCACCTTGACGTCCTCCATGTCGGCATTCACCACGCGCGTCTCGACATTGAGTGCGGGCTTGCCGGCCGATCCTGCCTTGCGCAATTGATCCTCGGGCTTCAGCACGGTCGCGAGTGGCGCGATCTCGGTCTGGCCGTAGAAATTCCAGAACTTCACACCCGGCAGGCGCCGCTGCAATTCGAGCAGCACCTCCACCGGCATGATGGATGCGCCGTAATAGCCCTTTTGCAGGCTCGAAAGATCGGTCTTGTCGAAGGCCGGCGAGCGCAGCATCGCGATCCAGATCGTCGGCGGCGCAAAGAAGGCGTTGATCCTGTGGGCCGCGATCAGCGCGAGGATGTGATCAGGCACCGGCTTTCCGGTGAGCACGTTGGTGGCGCCGAGATAGATGCCGGGCCCGAGGAAGACGTCGAGCTGCGCGCAGTGGTAGAGCGGCAGCGCGTGCAGGATGGTGTCCTCGGCCGCCATGCCGCCATCGATGATGCAGCTCACATATTGCCACATCACCGCTTCATGGGTGAGGACGGCGCCCTTAGGCAGCGACTCCGTGCCGCTGGTATAGATGATCTGCGCGACGTCGCGGCTGTCGACGGAAGCCTCTAACGGCGAAGCGTCGGCGGCAAGCAGGTCCGCAAAGGTCGTGATGTCCTTCGGCGCACCGGCGTCCTCGCCCGGAAGCCAGATCAATTTCTCGACCTTCGTGCCCTTGGCGGTCGCGGCGCGACCGGCCCCGACGAGATCGGGGCCGACGGCGAGCAACTTCGCGCCCGAATTGGACAGGATGAAATTGATCTCGTCCGGGTTCAGCATGAAATTGATCGGCACCATGATCGCGCCAATCCTGGCGAGCGCAAAGCGCAGCGCCGCAAAGGCGTGCGAGTTGCGCGACAGCACCGCGACGCGGTCGCCCTTCGTCACCCCGAGACCGCCGAGGCCGCGGCCGAGGCGGTTGCAGATCGCGTCCATCTCCGCATAGGTCCAGCTCACATCGCCGCAGATCAACGCCGTCTTGTCGGGATAGCGCCGGGCCGAGCGGCGCAAGAGATCGCCAATGCTTTGCTCGCGCGCCTTCTGGATGGTCGTGGTGATGTCCGCGGTCATTTTTCCCTCCCTGAACGTCCGCTGTTTGTTTCTGTTTCGGACGATGCGTTTTCGGTTCTATTTGCGCCGAACCGCCTGTGCATGCTCCATGTACATGTGTTCGACCGACCGGTCGAGCGAAGCGATCCGCTCGAAGCCGCGGCGCCAGTCCTGCAAATGACGCCGCGTCCACTGCACGCCCGCCGCCTTGTCGCGCCGCCGGATCGCTTCGAGCAGATGGCGATGCGCCTCGACCAGGCGTGAGGCGCCCTGCGCGACATGGCTCACGATCATCTCGGTGGTCGGAAAGAACAATTGCGCGGCCGGCTCGCGCGCGAGCTGCAGCACGCGATTGTGCGAGGCTTTTGCCAGCAGCACGTGGAAATCCGCATCGCACTCGGCGAGCGCTGCGGGATCGGCGATCACCTGCTCGCTTCGCGCCAGATTGTCGGCGAGCTCGGCAATGTCCTCTTCCGTGGCCCGTTCGACCGCGCATTCCGTGCTCGCGATCTCGAGCGTCAGCGACACCTCGAACAATTCGCGGAACGTGACTTCGTGGAGCACCAATGCGCGGCTCAGGCGCGTCGCGAGCTTGTTGTAGCGCGGCAGGCAGGCCTGCAGGCGGCGGCTGGAATCGCGCCGCAGCAGCCCGCCTTCCTCCAGCACCCGGATGCCCTCGCGCACCGTCGAGCGGTTGACGCCGAATTGCCGCACCAGTTCGAGCTCGGTCCCGATCGGGTCTCCCGGCTTGATGCGGCCGCTGACGATCTCGCGCTCGATCGCATCCGCCACCTTCTGGTAAGCGGGCGCGACGTCGATCCGTCGAAACAGCGGCGAAGCGGGCAAAGGCGACCTCAATGTTGGTTGTCCGACAAAGTAGCCCGCCCGCAACGATGCGTCAATTCAGCCGCGCACAAGCTTCGTATCGACAGCGATTGACTTCGACGGAACCCAAATCTACTTTGTCCGACAAACCGATAAAAACGGAGGAGACCCCATGAATCCCATCGCAAGGATGGTGTCGACGGCTTGCCTGTTGTCGGCGCTATTGATCGTATCAGCATCCGCGCAGCAGCCAGCCGCGACGCCGCTGAAGATCGGCGTGCTCACCGATTTCTCGTCGGTCTATTCCGACATCGGCGGCGCGGGGAATGTCGAAGCGACCAAGATGGCGATCGAGGAGTTCGGCGGCACCATGTTCGGCAAGCCGATCGAGATCGTTTCCGCCGATGTGCTGAACAAGCCTGATATCGCGGCCACCATGGCCCGCAAATGGTGGGAGAACGAAGGCGTCGACATGATCATCGACTTGCCGACCTCCGCCACCGCGCTCGCTGTGATGGAATTGTCCAAGCAGCACGAAAAGATCATGATCGTCACGGACGCCGCGAGTTCCGACATCACCGGCAAATCCTGCGGCCCCTATGTCGCACACTGGACCTACGACACCTATTCCAACGCCCACACGGTCGGCAGCGCCATCGTCAGGAACGGCGGCGATAGCTGGTTCTTCATCACCGCCGACTATCTGTTCGGCCATTCGATCGAGCGCGACACCGGCGATGTCGTGAAGGCCGCCGGCGGCAAGGTGCTCGGCAGCGTCAAGCATCCGCTCAACACGCCGGATTTCTCCTCCTTCCTGCTGCAGGCACAGGCCTCCAAGGCCAAGATCATCGGCCTCGCCAATGGTGGCGGCGACACCATCAACACGATCAAGCAGGCCGGCGAGTTCGGCATCGTCGCCGGCGGCCAGAATCTCGCGGCGATCGTGATGTTCATCTCGGACGTGCACAGCCTCGGGCTGAAGCTCGCGCAGGGGCTGATCGTCACCGAGGCCTACTACTGGGACCTCAACGACAGGACCCGCGCCTTCGGCAAGCGCTTCTTCGAGCGCATGAAGCGGATGCCGACGATGAACCAGGCCGCCACTTACAGCGCCACACTACACTATCTCAAGGCGGTACAGGCCGCCGGCACCAAAGAAACAAAACCCGTGATGGCGAAGATGCGCGAAATGCCGGTGCGCGACGCCTTCACCGACAACGGCGTGCTGCGCGCCGACGGCCGCATGGTGCACAGCATGTTCCTGTTCGAGGTGAAGAAGCCCGAGGAATCCAAGGCGCCCTGGGACTATTACAAGGTGCTGGCCGAGGTCCCCGGCGACCAGGCCTTCCGCCCGCTGAAGGACGGCGGCTGCCCGCTGGTGAAGTGAACGAGCGCCCTTCCCGCACATTGTAGATTCCATGGGGCGGTGAGCGCGCCCTTTCCGGTAGGTTTGGGTTTCCACACTCGAACCATCGGAGAGTCTGATGCAAGCATCGACCAAGAGCACGCCCACCGCCGGCCATTGTGGCACGATTTTCGTTGCGATCGAACTCAGTCAGAAGACGTGGCTGGTGACACTGCACAGTCCGGATCGGGACCGGATATCGCGCCACAAGCTGGAAGGCGGCGATCACGCCGGGCTGCTGGCGCTGATCGAGGAGGTCAAGGCGCGGGCGACGTCGAAGCTTGGCGCGGCGCCGCGGGTGGTGAGCTGCTACGAGGCCGGCTATGACGGCTTCTGGCTGCACCGGCGGCTGGAAGCGGCTGGGATCACGAACTTCGTGTTCGACCCGGCGAGCATTGCAGTGGAGCAGCGGTCGCGGCGGGCGAAGACAGACCGGATCGACGGCGAGCTTCTGCTGCGCACCTTGATGGCCTATTTGCGGGGCGAGCCGCGGGTGGTGCGGATCGTCAGGGTGCCGAGCGTGGCCGAGGAGGACGCCCGGCGGATCAGCCGCGAGCGCGAGCGACTGGTGACGGAGCAGACCGCCCATACCAACCGGATCAAGGCGCTGCTGCGTCTGCTGGGCATGGCGGTCGGGGCCCTGCGACGGCGCAACTGGCTCGCCTGGCTGGAGCAGCAGCGGGACTGGCAAGGGCAGCCGTTGCCGCCGCAGCTTCTGGCCGAAGTGAAGCGCGAGCATGCCCGGCTGATGCTGGTGCGTGACCAGCTCAAGGCGCTGGAGCAGGCCCAGGCCGCTGCGCAAGCCGCTGCGACGCCCACACCGATGGCGAAGCGACGGGATCAGTTGCAGCAACTCAAGGCGCTTGGCCCGGCGTTTGCCACGACGCTGGTGCAGGAGGTGTTCTACAAGGACTTCCGCAACCGGCGCGAGGTCGCGAGCTACTGCGGCTTGGCGCCCAGTCCCTGGCAAAGCGGCGGCATCGACCGCGAGCAGGGGATCCGCAAGGCCGGCAACCGCCGCGCCCGCCACAAGACGATCGAACTGGCCTGGCTCTGGCTGCGCCATCAGCCGGACAGCGCGCTCAGCCGCTGGTTCCGCACCCGCACGGAGAACGCCGGCAAACGCGCCAAGCGCGTCGCCATCGTCGCCCTGGCGCGCAAGCTGATCGTGGCGCTGTGGCGCTATCTCACCAGCGGTCTTGTTCCGGAAGAGGCCATGATGAAGGCATAACCCCCCAATCACCCAACCAGGGCGAGGCGGCCCGCGCCGCGCGCCCCGTACAGGATGGATGATGACCGTGCCACCCAAGGGCTTCCACAACGCCGTTTTGTAGATGGGTCTCATCCTCTTGGCTTCCTCGCCGCACGCATGCGGAAGGTGGGTACGGGTCAGCCGATCCGACCGGATATGAGGTGATGCAGTGAGCTGCAGAAATCTTCGGAAGCCAATCCTCACCCGGGGCTCGGTCGTCGCGCTGCGCTACGCATGGCTCCGCGCGCCGCCCTCTCACCGCAAAAACCCGACCCACACCCGTTCGTTGAGAGCCTTGACTCACAAAGCCCCATATGAGGGTGGGCAAAGCGCAGCGTGCCCACCATCTCGAGCGGAGTGCTTGAAGGTGGGCACGCTACGCTTTGCCCACCCTACAAAGCCTGGCTCATGCCTTGCTGTAGTCGTAAAAGCCCCTGCCGCTCTTGCGGCCGAGATAGCCGGCGTCGACCATTTCCTTGAGCAGTGGCGCTGCGCGATATTTCGGATCGTTGAAACCCTTGTAGAACACGTCCATCACCGACAGCATGGTGTCGAGCCCGATCAGGTCAGCGAGCGCCAGCGGGCCGATCGGGTGGTTGCAGCCGAGCTTCATACCGGCGTCGATCTCCTCGGCGGTGGCAATGCCTTCCTGCAGCGCGAAGATCGCCTCGTTGATCATCGGGCACAGGATGCGGTTGACTGCGAAGCCGGGGCTGTTTTTCGCGGTGATCGCGACCTTGCCGACGCGTTTTGCGAACGCTTCCGCCTTGGCCAGCGTATCGTCCGAGGTCTGCAGGCCGCGGATCAATTCGAGCAGCGCCATCACCGGCACCGGGTTGAAGAAGTGCATGCCGATGAAACGGTCGGGCCGGTCGGTCGCGGTGGCAAGCTTGGTGATGGAAATCGAAGACGTATTGGTGGCGATCACCGCCCGCGGGTTCAGAGTCGCGCTGAGATCCTTCAGGATCTTGAGCTTCAATTCCTCGTCTTCGGTCGCCGCCTCGATCACGAGGTCGCAGGCGGCAAGCTTGGCCTTGTCGGTGGTCGCATTGATGCGCCCGAGCGCGGCATTCTTGTCCGCCTCGGTCATCTTCTCCTTCTTGACCAAGCGGTCCAGGCTGCTGCCGACGGTCGCCAGCCCGCGCTGCACGGCGGCATCCGAGATATCGACCATCACCACCTGAAGCCCGGCGGCGGCACTGACCTGGGCGATGCCGTTGCCCATAGTGCCCGCCCCGATGATGCCAACGGTTTCGATCATTGCTCGTATCCTTCTCGCAAAACGCGCTGGCGTTGCGCCGGCGCACAATAGACGGTCGCGGCGACCAGCCGGCCGCCGCCGCTGCCCATGGTTAGCAGGGCCTCGCGTTCAAGGATACGGTGCAGTTTGGCCAGCCGGCGCTACCTGCGCCGGCTCAGTTGGGACGACGAACGTTCCCCGCTCAGCAGCAGCAGGGCCCGCGGAGCTGGAGCTCGGTCTGGTCGGGCTTCGGCTCGAGGGAGTCGATCGTATAGGTATTGGCGCAATATTCGCGATGATGCAGGGCCGCGGTTCCGGCCTCGAGCTCGCTGTTGCAGCGGGACTTCTCGATGCAGAGCGCGCACACCCGCCTCATGTCGTGCAGCACGCCCGGCTCTTGGCGCTTGATGGCAACTTCGTCGATCCCGAGCGCCTTCAGCATCTTCGGCAATTCATCGGCACCGTGGCGCCCCCGGGCAACCAGCGTCTCGAGCTGGGCCGGCGAGATGCGGAGATCGTGCGCGACGGAACAGGCCTCGGCGGGGCTGAGGCTGCGAATTTCGCCGACGTCGCGGAACCGTTCGAGGATGCCCGTGAGCTTGCCGATCAGCCTGCCCGCAATCGATTCCGTCTGTGTTGCCGATGCCATGTTACCCTCCCGTAGTTCTGAGCAGGTTGACTATGGCCCATGCAAAGCCACCGTCATTGCGCCAGATCAAACGCCACGATGCGCGGTCGACGGCCCCGGGGTTGTTGGCGTCTCGTCATCGTCGGAGATCGCCCGCCAGGCGGCGCCCTCGAGATCATCGTACTGGCCGTTCTTCAACGACCAGAGGAATCCGAGCAATCCAAACAGGCCGAGCAGCAGCGCCAGCGGCACCAGGAACGCGATCACTTCCATCACACCACCTCCTGCCGCACCCGACGTCCGCGCAGCGCGTTCAGCATCACCAGGATCGAGGAGCCCGACATCGCCGCGGCCGCGATCAGCGGCGTGACGAAGCCCAGGATCGCGATCGGCACGGCGAGGAAATTGTAGCCGACGGCGAGATAGAGGTTCTGCCGCATCAGCCGCAGCGCTTTCCGCGAATAGTCGATGGCCGCGATCACCGGCGCCAGCGGCTTGCCGAGGAAGACGAGATCGGCGGTCGCCTGACTCAGATGCGCGGCCGAGATCGGCGACATCGACACATGCGCGGCTGCAAGTGATGGCGCATCGTTCAAGCCGTCGCCGACCATCATCACCTTGACGCCCTGTCGTTTCAATTCCTCGATGCGCGCGATCTTGTCTGATGGCGTCACGCCGGCGCGCCATTCCGGTATGCCAAGCGTCTCGGCCGCGGCCCGCACCGCGGGCTCGCGATCTCCCGACAAGATTTCGACCGCGATGCCGCGCCGCTGCAGCGCCGCGACGGTTTCGCGCGCGTCCGGCCGCAAGCCTTGGCGAACCGCGAACACGTATCGCTGTTCGCCGCGGGCAAAGGCGACCACTGACGCCTCGGGATCGCGGCGCAGGATCTCCTCAGCGAGATCCTCTGCGTTGCAGAACGAGGGACGGCCGAGCCTGACCTCTTCGCCGCCGAAGCTGCCCCGCACCCCCTGCCCCGGCTCTTCCGTGACGCCGGGCAGCGGCGATTTTGCGCGAGCCGCGCGCGCCAGCGCCGCGGCGACCGGATGGTGGCTTGCCAGCGCGAGCCGGCCTGCCAGCTCGAACACATCCGCCGGCACGGAAGCGGAATTCATCACATCCAGTTCGGGCAACGTCAGCGTTCCCGTCTTGTCGAAGATGACGTGGTCGACCTCGGCGACGCGCTCGATGGCATCGCCCGAATTGATCAGCACGCCGGCGCGGAACATCGCGCCCGCGGCAATCGTCTGCACCGTCGGGATCGCCAGCCCCAGCGCGCAGGGACAGGTGATGATGAGCACCGCGATCGCGGTGATGACGGAATCGTGCAAGCTCGCGCCCGCGATCAGCCAGCCGATCATGGTCAAGAGAGCGGTCGCATGCACCAGCGGCGCATAGAGCCGCGACGCACGATCGGCGAGTTGCACATAGCGTGAGCGCGCCTGCACGGCGTGATCGAGCAAGCGCTGGATCTCCGCCAAGAGCGTGCCTTCGGCCGCCGCCGAGACGCGGATGCGCAGCGCGCCGGAGATGTTGAGCGAGCCGGCATAGACCGCGCTGCCCGCCTCGACCGCCGCATGCCGCGTCTCGCCGGTGATCAGGCTCTGGTCGATCTCGGACCGGCCCTCGATCACGGTGCCGTCAACCGCAGAGCGCTCGCCCGGCCGCAACAGCACCATATCGCCGGCTGTAATCGCTGCCGCCGGCACCACCGAAATCTCGTCGGGTCCGACGAATTTCGTCGCGGTCTCCGCCTTGAGCGCGGCGAGATTGCCGGCGACCGCCCGGGTACGCCGCCGCATGCTCTGGTCGAGATAGCGTCCGACCAGGAGGAAGGTGAGCAGCATGATCGCCGCATCGAAATAAGCGTGCTCGGCATGTCCGATGGTCTCGATAACAGACATCGCCAGCGCCAGGATCACGCCGATGCTGATCGGCACGTCCATGTTGACATTGCCCGTGCGCAGCGCGTTGAACGCCGAGCGGAAGAAGGGCTGGCCGGCATACGCGGCTGCCGGCAGTGCGATCAGCGCCGACATCCAGTGGAAGAAATCGCGCTGCTCCGGCAGCATGTCGCTGACATTGCCGGACCACACCGGGATCGACAGCATCATCACGTTCATGGTCGCGAATGCCGCAACGCCGAGGCAGCGGAGCAGGAAGCGCGAATTCTCCACCTCGGCGGCTTCCGCGCTCACCGTCTCGAACGGATAGGCCTTGTAGCCGAGCTCGGCGAGCCGATCGATGAAGCGCGCCGGATCGAGCGCGCCCTCCTTCCATTCCAGCGCCACGCGGCGGTCGGTGAGGTTGACGCGCGCCAAGGTCACATCGGGAATCGCCGAAAGCCCGCGCTCGATCTTCGACATGCAGCCGGCACAGCTCACGCCCTCGACCGCGAGGTCGATATGCGCCAGTCCCGAGCCGAGATGTTTGACGTAGTGCGAAAAGTCCCGTGTCGCCTGCATCACGCCCTCTTAATTCAGCACCACGCGGTTCCTGGACAGGAACACGCGCCGACCATCGGCTTCGCTTTCGAGCACCAGCTCCCATTGTCCGGGACCGATCACGCTGCCCTTGCCGCGGTAGCGGCCGCCGCCGGCTTCCGACAGCTCGATCGCCTGGTCGGCGCGCCGGTCGGTCGGGCGCTCCAAGCGGGAGGTGAATTGCAATCCGGTCAACGGCCTGCCATTGCCGTCGCGCGCTTCGACTTCGAGCGCTGTACCGCCATTGGCATCGCGCGCCAGATGCGCATCGACCTTCCAGTTGCGGGCGTCCTGCTCGCGCGCAGCGGCGATCTCTTTCTCGTAGGCGAGGCTCGCTGCGTAGGCGCTGTCTACGTCGGTGCCGGGCAATGTGAGCGTGGCCAGCTTCATCATGGTGAAGTTGACGCCGATCACCACGCCGAAGAACGCCACCAGCATGGCAAGGACCTTGCCCCCGGTCAGCGGCTTCGGCGATGCACTGGCTCTGCTCATGACGGCTCCACTTCTTCTTGTTACGGCGCGACGAAATTGTCGGTGGCGGAGGCGACTTCGCCGAGACCGATGTCGGTGACGCGGAATTTCACCGGGATCGACTTCTCGGGATTCCTGTCCGAGGGCGCAGTGACCAGCACGCGCAGCTCGGTGGTGCCGTCGCGCCCGAGCACGATCATGGGACGATCGGGCGTGATCGAGTCGCCGCCGACGACATGGAGCTTGGCATCCTGCGGGCCGTCGATGTCGATCGCCACCACGCGGTCGAAGCCGCGCTTGTTGAGGAAGCGGACCGTATAGGCGTTGCGGATCGAGCCGTCGCTCAGCTTCACCGCGACCGGGTTACGATCGTGCAGCACGTTGATGTCGAGCAGCGAACGCGTCGCGAGCGTATAGAGCATGATCCCGCCGACAAGCGCGATCATCGCGGTGTAGATGATAGTGCGCGGCCGCACGATGCGGTAGATCGGCGCTTTGCCTTCGATCCGGCGCTGGATGTTGATGTCGTTGTCGTAGCCGATCAGCCGGGTCGGCCGGTTGATCTTCTTCATCACATTGTCGCAGGCGTCGATGCACAACCCGCACTGGATGCAGTCGAGCTGCGGCCCGTTACGGATATCGATACCGACCGGACAGACGGCGACGCATTGATAGCAGTCGACGCAGTCGCCGGCGTGCTGGCCAAGCGCACGCAGGTCGTTCGCCTTCTTCACCGACATCCGCTTTTCGCCGCGATCGTAGCGGTAGGTGACGTTGAGCGCCCATTCATCCGTTAGCGCCGCCTGGATGCGCGGCCACGGGCACATATAGACGCAGACCTGCTCGCGCATGAAGCCGGCAAGCAGATAGGTCGTCGTGGTCAGGATCGCGATCCAGATATAGGCGATCGCCGGCGCCTGGAAGGTGACGAGCTCTTTGACGAGCGTCGGCGCGTCGGTGAAATAGAGCACCCAGGCGCCGCCGGTCCACCAGGCGATCAGCAGCCAGATCGAATGCTTGAGCACGAGCTCGGAGATGCGCTCCAATGTCCAGCGATGGGCGGAGGCATCCTTCTTCATCCGCTCGCGCCGGTCGCCCTCGACCAGGCGCTCGACCGCATAGAACAGGTCGGTCCAGACCGTCTGCGGGCAGAGATAGCCGCACCAGATGCGGCCGCCGACCGAGTTCATCAGGAACAGCGTGATCGCGGCGAGGATCAAGAGGCCAGTGAAGTAATAGACTTCCTGCGGCCACAGCTCGATGAAGAAAAAATAGAATCGGCTGTTTGGCAGGTCGATCAGCACCGCCTGGTCGGGCGCGCCGAGGCCGCGATTCCAGCGTACGAAAGGCAGGAAATAATAGACGCCGAGGCAGAACGCCATCAGGCCCCATTTGATCCGGCGGAAGGTCCCGGAGACCTTCTGCGGGTAGACCTTCTTGCGGGCCGCATAAAGCGGCCCGACGTCTTCGACTTGGTCAGGGTCTATCTGGACGATCTTGTTCATGGGCCGGGCTTCTTCTGGCATCACAGGGAGAGGCTAACCCCTCCCCCCGTGACCTGGTTGATCCAGCGCAAACAGGCGGCCTATTCGCCGCTTATTTGCCGCCGCCCAGCGTATGCACGTAGACCGCGAGCGCCTTGATGGTGGACGGATCGAGCCGGCCGACCCAGGCCGGCATCACGCCGGAACGGCCGTTGGTGATGGTCTCGATCACGGTGGCCTCATCAGAGCCGTACAGCCAGATCTTGTCGGTGAGATCGGGCGCACCGAGGTCCTGGTTGCCCTTGCCGTTCTCGCCGTGGCAGGCCGAGCAATTATCGGCGAACAGCTTGGCCCCGGCGGCGGCATTGTAGCCCTGGCTCGTCGGCAGGCCCGAGAGCGAACGGACGTAGTTGGCGACCGTGACGATCTCGTCCTTCTTCAGGATGCCATCCTTGCCGAAGGCGAGCATCGCGCCCTCATGCGCCTTGGCATTGCCCGAGCGCGCGCCAAACTGGATGGTCTGCTGAATCTGCTCAAGCGAGCCGCCCCACAGCCAGTCGTCGTCGTTCAGGTTCGGAAAACCCTTGGCGCCGGCGCCGCCCGAGCCGTGGCACGGCGCGCAATTGTCACCAAAGGCCGCCTTGCCGCGGGCGCGCGCGAGCGCCAGCAGCGCCGGGTCCTTCTCGATGTCTTCCAGCGACGCCGCGCCGAGCGCGACCATCTTGTCGCCGCGGATCTTCTCGAGGTTAGCCAGTTCGACGCCGACATCGGCGCGCGACGAATAGTTGATCAGCCCGGTGGTGTTGCTCCACAACAGCGGCCATGCCGGGTACACCACCCAGTAGCCGATCGCCCAGATGATGGTGGCGTAGAAGGTCAACACCCACCAGCGCGGCAGCGGCGTGTTGAGTTCCTTGATGCCGTCCCACTGGTGACCGGTCGTGGTCTTGCCGGAGACTTGATCGAGTTCGGTTTCAGCCATGGTCTCTCACTCCTCCCGCAACGGTATCCGCGATGCCTCATCGAAGGCGGCCTGGTTGCGGGGCCAGAGCGCATAGATCACGATCGCGACGAACAGGGCGACGAAGATCGGCGTCCACACGCTCGTCACGAGGTTCGACGCCAGATTGTGAACTGTCAGAATTGCTTTCATCGTCCGGCCTCTCAGCGAAGATTGGCTTTTTCGTTGTAGATCTTGAAGTCGACCAGCGTGCCGAGCATCTGCAAGTACGCGACCAGCGCATCCATCTCGGTCGGCGCCCCGCCCTTGCCGTCGAAATTGCGGACCACGGCCTTCGGATAGCGTTTTGCAAACGCGTCGCTGCCGGCATTGTCTGGATCAGCCTGCGCTTTCAGGTCAGCCATCGCGTTGGCGATCTGCTCGTCGGTATAGGGCACGCCGACCGCGCGGTTGGTCCTGAGGTGATCGGCAATCGCCTCGGGATCGAGCTCAGTCTTTGCCAGGAAGGGATAGCCCGGCATCACCGACTGCGGCACGATCGCGCGCGGATTGGTCAGGTGCGTGACGTGCCACTCATCCGAATATTTGGCGCCAACCCGCGCCAGGTCAGGCCCGGTACGCTTGGAGCCCCACTGGAACGGATGGTCGTACATACTCTCGGCGGCGAGCGAGAAGTGACCGTAGCGCTCGACTTCGTCACGCAGCGGCCGGATCATCTGCGAGTGACAGAGATAGCAGCCTTCGCGCACATAGATGTTGCGGCCAGCGAGTTCGAGCGGGGTATACGGCCTGACGCCGTCGACCACCTCGATCGTGCTCTTGAGATAGAACAGCGGCGTGATCTCGACCAGGCCGCCGATCGCGATCACGACCAGGATGCCCGCGATCAGTATGATCGAGTTCTTTTCGAAGATTTGGTGGCGGGTCCAGAAGGACATCTTGACGCTCCTTATTCCGCCGGCTGCAGTGCGAGCGGCGTGGTGACTTCCACCTCGCCTACCCGCACGGTCATCCAGAGGTTATATGCCATGATCAGCGAGCCGATCAGGAACAGCGCGCCGCCGCCGGCGCGGATGATGTAGAAGGGATGCATCGCTTCCACGGTCTCGATGAAGGAATATTCGAGGAAGCCGAGCGAGGTGTAGGCGCGCCACATCAGGCCCTGCAGGATTCCCGAGACCCACATCGCGGAGATGTAGAGCACGATGCCGATGGTCGAGATCCAGAAGTGCCAGTTGACGAGCTTGAGGCTGTACAGTTGCTTGCGGCCCCACAGCCACGGCACCAGGCAATACAGCGCGCCGAAGGAGACGAAACCGACCCAGCCCAGCGCACCGGAGTGAACGTGGCCGATGGTCCAGTCGGTGTAGTGGCTCAGCGAGTTCACCACCTTGATCGACATCATCGGGCCTTCGAAGGTCGACATGCCGTAGAACGCGACCGAGACCACCAGCATGCGCAGCACCGGATCGGTGCGCAGCTTGTCCCACGCGCCCGACAGCGTCATCAGGCCGTTGATCATGCCGCCCCAGGACGGCATCCAGAGCATGATCGAGAACGTCATGCCGAGCGTCTGCGCCCAGTCCGGCAGCGCCGTATAGTGCAGATGGTGCGGGCCGGCCCAGATATAGAGGAAGATCAACGCCCAGAAGTGGATGATCGACAGCCGGTAGGAATAGATCGGCCGCTCCGCCCGCTTCGGGATGAAGTAGTACATGATGGCGAGGAAGCCGGCGGTCAGGAAGAAGCCGACCGCGTTATGGCCGTACCACCACTGGAACATCGCATCCTGCACGCCGCCCCAGGCGATGTAGGACTTCGAGCCGAACACCGACACCGGAAGCGCCGGGTTGTTGCCGAGGTGAAGAACCGCGATGGTGACGATGAAGGCGAGATAGAACCAGTTGGCGACGAAGATGTGCGGCTCCTTGCGCTTGAGTATCGTCGCCAGGAACACCAGCAGATAAACGACCCAGACGATCGTCAGCCAGAGATCGGAGTACCATTCCGGCTCGGCATATTCCTTCGACTGCGTCACGCCCAGCAAATAACCGGTGCCAGCAACCAGGATGAAGAAGTTGTAGCCGAGCACGACGAACCATGGCGCCAGATCGCCGGCCAGTCGCGCCCGGCAGGTCCTCTGCACCACGTAGAAGGAGGTCGCGATCAGCACGTTGCCGCCAAAGGCGAAGATCACCGCCGAGGTGTGCAGCGGACGAAGCCGGCCAAAGCTGGTCCAGGGCAGATCGAAATTGAGCCAGGGCCAGGCGAGCTGGCAGGCGATCAGGAGGCCGACGGTAAATCCGGCAATGCCCCAGAACATCGCCATGAAAGAGGCGAACTTGATCGGGCCGAGATTGTAGTTCGGCTTGCCGTTGATCTCCTGCGGCGGCAGCTCCGCCGGGCGATCGAAATAGCGGTTAAGGATTGCGAAGGCTGCAGCGCCGCTGGCCACGGCGGCGAGCGAAGCATGGAAGGCAAATGGCGCATCCAGCGCCTTGGCCGCGGCGAAGGCGCAGAGGAAGGCCGCCACTGTGAAGAATAGCGTCAACCCGGCTTCGCCGTGGGTCATCCATTTCGTGGATTGAACTTGCTGCATGTTTGATTCTCTTTGCAGGGGCCCTGCCCCATCAGCCCAGCTTTGGCCGCCGCGTCCTTGATCGAGATCAACCGCGATCAGACTTCCCCTCGCGGTTGCGCTTTGGCACCAGCCCTTGAACCCTTTCGGAAACGACTACCGATTAGAAAGGACGACGCTTGCGCATGTCTGACGCCGGCTGCCGCGCCCCCGGCACGTGGACACTCGCCCAGGCGAGCACCCCGGCGAAAACCACGAAAACTGAGACGACGGCTGCGGAAACCAAAATCGAGTCGGCGGGCATAGCGACCTCCATTGAAGTTCGCTCGAATATCGTCGCTCGTGGGGAACCGTCTTTGACTTCGATCAAAAATGCGAGAGCACACGTGTCACCATCTAGACTCGCCGTCTTGCAATTCGCTTCGCCGGACTGACACCGGAGCGCCCGGCGAAGCCGTGACCCGCGCATCCAGTTTCTTCAATTCCGCTGTGGGAAAAAAGGCGTGGATGGCCGGGACAAGCCCGGCCATGACGCAACAGGATTCAGGCTGCGGACATCGCCTCGGCGCGTGCCGCATCGACCAGGCTGATGCCGCCCGTAAGAATACGGATGATGCCGTCGCGTTCGAGCTTGGTGAAGGTGCGACTTACCGTTTCGATGGTGAGCCCCAGATAGTCCGCGATATCGAGCCGGCCCATCGGCAACGGCAACACGTCCTCGGCATGCCCGATTTCGGCGAGCCGATCGCGCCAGCCGATCAGGAAGCTCGCAACCTTCTCTTCGGCGGAACGGCGCCCGAGCAGAACCATATGCTCCTGCGCCCGGATCAGTTCGCGGCCCGCGAGTTCGTTCATACGGCGCAGGAAGCGCGGCCGGTTCTCGGCGAATCGCGAGAAGCTGACTCGGGAGAACTGGCAAAGCAATACCGCGCCGACCGCATCGGCGGAGAACTCATACTGCGCCGAGCCGGCAAGTCCGAGGAAATCGCCGGGCAAGGCGAAGCCGATGATCTGCCGTCGGCCATCCGGCAACAGCTTATAGAGACGCAGCACGCCTTCGAGCATGCTGAAGAACGACGTCGCCATGGTCGCCTGCGCAAACACCGTCGTGCCGGGCTCGCACTGGACATCGCGCGACAGGCTCGCCAGCTCCCATTGCTCGGTCTTGTCGAGCGAGGCGCAGATCGCAAAACCGCGTACCGCGCAATCGGTACACGTTTGCCGATGAGAACCTTCCAAGAGAGAAACCTTCACGCGCCGCTCCAAATGACCGCCGGCGGACGTCCTTATGCCGCCCGGCGGATTAACGCAGTCTAACGTCCACACCGCCGGGGTGTTGATGCAGATCAATCGTCCCCACCATTGCGAAGCTAATTTGAAAACCGTCGCTCCGCCCATCGCGGAGCTTTTTGATAGATGGGGCCGTGATGCTGCAGTCCGCCGCACGCCAGGTTTTCATTGGGCTCATGCTGACGACATCGGCCCTCGCCGTCTCGCCCTCCGAGCAGCGCGGCCGGACATTCGCGCTCAACAATTGCGCCCGCTGCCACTCCATCGACAAGGTCACCGAGAGTCCGCTCAAAGTCGCGCCTCCCTTCCGCACCCTGCACAAGCGCTATCCCGTCGAGAGCCTCGCGGAGGCGTTCGCGGAAGGCATCCAGACCGGACATCCGACGATGCCGGAGTTTCGACTTGACCCGGACCAGATCCATGACCTGCTGGCCTACCTCAAGACGCTGGAATAGCGCGATGACGCCTCGCCCGCGAGGGTTGACGCAAATCAACCACGGCGTGGCGAGGGCCGGTAACAGTTCTTCATCATGCAACAGGGATGAACGAGATGTTCAACACGACCCATCTGAACGACGAGTTGCAAGCCCTGAAGATCGATGTGTCGCGCCTCCTCAACACGACAGGTGAAGGCATACGCGACACCGCAAGCGCAAGCGCCGACGCCTTTGCCACGCGCGTCAAGGAAGCGCTGGAGGAATTGAGCGAGGTCCTGAGCGGCGAAGACACTCAGGTCCGGCAGCTCATTTCGGAACGACCGATTACCTCGCTCGCCTCCGCCTTTGCGCTGGGCGTGGTGGTCGGCTTTGTCATGCGGAGGTAACCAAGGTGAATACCGAAAATATCGTCAGGCAGCTACGCGTACTCTGGCGTACCGACAGGATCATCGCCGATATCCGCCTGCGCCACCTCCTGGTTGGCCTCGGCCTGCGCGCCTTCGCGGGCCTGATCGCGGCGTTCGGCCTTCTGATGTTCGAACTGGCGGCCTATTTCGCGCTGGTCCAGGTCTGGGGCGCGATCGCGGCCGCGGCGATCCTCGGCGCAGCCAACTTCGCCATCGCGGCGCTCCTGTTTGCCCTCGCTCTCCGGCCGCCGTCAGTCCGCGAGCTCGATCTCGCGAGCGAAATCCACGGCGCTTCCGTCGAGGCGCTGCAGGTCGAGGCACGCGCGATGCAGTCGCAAGTCTCCGGACTGGTGCGCAATCCCCTGAATGGAATCCTGCCGATGCTGGTGCCGCTGATCGGCATCATCATCAACAGCCTGAAGAAACCCGCGGCAGAGCACGCCGCGAAGGACCACGCCTGACGCGGCACGCCGCGCCGACCGAAACCGAGTAGAGCGAGATGACCACCACACCACAAAAGCCGATCCTCAACACTTCCTTGCCGCCGCAGTTTCGCAAGATCCGCCTCGAGCTCGCGCGCGAGCCTGATCATCCCGAAGGCGATGGCGGCGCCGGCTATGTGATGGTCGCGCCGCTCGACGACGACTACAGGATCGACCAGAAACTGTGGCGGGCCAACCGCGAGGCGTACCGGGTGGTCCGGCTCCGGCCCGACGAGGAATACATCCTCGGCCATCTCATCCATCACCAGGGCGGCGGCTGGGTCTTGCACTATGACGGCGCGCCCGGCACGCCTGATGAGATCGGCTTCCACTTCAAAGACGAGCACTTCGTCCCCGGCGAATATGTTTCGATCGGCGAAGGCGACAAGATGCACACCTATCGCGTCACGATGGTGTCGCGGCTCTGATCACTTCGTAGCCCGGGCGAAGCGCCAGCGTAACCCGGGACATCTGCGTCCACATTGGCGAGTGGCCCCGGGCTGCGCTGCACTCGGGCTACGGTGCTGCACGCTGTTTGAAATCCAAATCAGACCTAACCCCCGTCATTGCGAGCGCAGCGAAGCAATCCATCTCACCGCTTGCGGAGGCATGGATCGCTTCGCTGCGCTCGCAATGACGGAGGAGAGAGCGGTGGCCGCAATGACGGCGAGAGGCTCTTAGCCCGGGTTACGCGTTCCGCTCCACCCGGACCACGAAGCGGTGGCGCCTCACAGCGCCAGCTTGACGTCGCAGAGGCCGTACTCGACGGGATCGGCCTTCACCTCGAAGCCGAGCTTCCGGCACATGTCCAGCATCACGATGTTCTCGGTCAGCACCTGACCCGAGATCGCCTTCAACCCTTCCGACTTCGCATATTCTATCAGAAGCTGCATCAGCGCCCAGCCGAGCCCCTTGCCCTTCAGATCGGTGCGCAGCAGGATTGCATATTCCCCGCTTTCATAGATCGAGTCGGAATGAATCCGCACCACGCCGAGGATTTCTTGCGTGCTTTCGTCGACCGCCACGAAGGCCATCGCGCGCGCATAGTCGAGCTGGGTGAGGCGAGCGATGAACTCGTGGGAAAATTCCTTGATCGGCGCGAAGAAGCGCAGCCGCAAATCCTCAGCCGTGACATGCCGCAGCAATTCGTGGATCTGCGGCTCGTCTTCGGGGCGGATCGGCCGCGCGAAGATGCGTCGCCCGTCGATCGGTCGCCCGTCCCGGTCCGCAAGCTGCCGCTGCCATCGTGACGGATAGGGCCTGACCGCAAAGTTGCTGAGCCCGGGGCCTGCGAATTTGCGCGGCACGATGCCGACTGCGACGCGCGCGTCGACCACGAGCACGCCGGCCTCGTCCGCCAGGAGCGGATTGATGTCGAGCTCCCTGATCTCGGGAAGATCCGCCGCCATCTGCGCGAGCTTGACCAGCACCGTCGCCACCGCATCGGGCTTCACCGCCGGCACGTCGCGATAGGCGCGCAACAGCCGCGACACCCGCGTGCGCTCGATCAATTCGCGCGCCAGTCGCATGTCGAGCGGCGGCAGCGCCAGGGCCTTGTCGTTGATGATCTCGACCGCAACGCCGCCGCGGCCGAACACGACCACGGTGCCAAAGGTCGGATCGTCGGCAAGGCCGAGAATGAGCTCGCGCACCTTCGGCCGCACGATCATCGCCTGCACGATGACGCCATCAATTCGCGCTTCTGGCCGCAGTGTCTTGGCGCGTCCCAGGATCTCCGCGGTCGCCGTGCGCACGGCATCGGGCGATGTGAGGTTGAGGACGACGCCGCCAATATCAGACTTGTGCACGATGTCGCGCGACATGATCTTCAGCGCCACCGTCATGCCCTGGGCGAACAGCGTGTTGGCATACTTGACCGCCCCCTCCGCATCGGCGGCGAGATAGGTCTCGACCATCGGGATGTCGTAGGCCTCGAACAGCTCCTTGACCTCGATCGGGTTGAGCCACTGGCGCCCGTCCGAGATCGCGGCGGTGACGATCTTGCGCGCCGCCGCGGCATCAGGCGTGAAACTCTCCGGCATCGCCGGCGGCACCTGCGTCAATTCTTCCACCACCTCGCGGTGCCGCACCAGATGCATGAAGCCTCGCACCGCGTCGTCCTCGGTGATGTAGTTCGGAATCCTGTTGCCGCTGAAGACGTCGCTGATGGTGCCATTGGCGCCGACCCACACCGCAAGCACCGGCTTGGCCGCCCTGCCCCGCTTCTTGCGGTGCTCGGTAACGATCTTGGTCACGGTCGAAGCGATCTCGTCCGGCGCGGCGATCGCGGTCTGCACATTCATGACCAGGACCGCGTCATTGCCGGGATCGGCGAGCAGCGCCTCGAGTGCCACGGCGTAACGCGAAGCCCCGGCATCGCCGACGATGTCGACAGGGTTCGAGCCCGACCAGGTCGGCGGCAGGGCCGCATCGAGCTGCGCGTGAATGTTTGGCGTGATCGTCGCCGGAATTCCACCGAGCTCGACCAGCCGGTCGATCGCGAGCACGCCGAGGCCGCCGCCATTGGTGAGCAGCGCAAGCCGCTTGCCGGGCGGCGAGGCCACGCGCGCCAGCGTCTCGGCGCAGTCGAACAATTCGCGCAGGTCGGAGACCCTGAGCATGCCGGCGCGGCGAAACGCGGCATCATAGACCGCATCCGAGCCGGCAAGCGCGCCGGTATGGGTGGCGGCCGCCTTCGCGCCTTGCGCCATGCGGCCGGACTTGACCACGACGACCGGCTTGATCCTCGCCGCGGCGCGCGCCGCGGACATGAACTTGCGCGCGTCCTTGATCGACTCGACATAGAGCAGGATGGCGTGCGTTGCGCCGTCGAGTGCGAAATAATCCAGGAGATCGGCGATATCGACGTCGAGCTGGTCGCCGATCGAGACGATGCCGGAAAATCCGACCACGCGCTGCGCGGCCCAGTCCACCATGCCGGCCGCGATCGCGCCCGATTGCGAGATCAGCGCGAGGTTGCCGGGCGCCGGCAGATGCGTGGAGAAGCTGGCATTGAGGCCGACGCTGGGCGCCATGATGCCGATGCAATTGGGGCCGATCAGCCGCATGCGATGCTTTCGCGCCGCCTGTTCGGTGGCCTCCGCCAGCGAGCCTGGACCGTGGCCCAATCCGGCGGTGATGATCACGGCGCCGATCGCGCCGCGCTGTCCGGCGTCGTCGACGATCCCGGGCACGGCGGCAGCCGGCGCCGTGATCACGACGAGTTCGGGCACGAACGGCAATTCGGCGATCCTGCCGACCGTGGCGACGCCGGCAATCTCGGCATGGCGCGAATTGACCACACCGAACTGGCCCTTGAACTTGCCGCCGGAAATATTCTGCACGATGGCGCGGCCGACCGAGCCCTCGCGCGGACTGGCTCCAACGAGCGCGACCGAGCGCGGCGACAGCAGGTGATTCAATCTGTACGTGGACATTGCTCTGCTTCCGGACCTTCGGCTGGCACTGGCAGTGCCGAGATTGCGTGGCGATGGCGCTCCGATGCGACACCGTAACCAGCCATGGTGGCCGGCCCATGACGAATAGTTCCTGTTTCAGAGCTGGCCTTGCGCTTGCTCAATTCGGCCCCGCCGAAGGCGTTGACCTGCCTCAAACACCGCACCTACAGTGCGACTAGGCTGCGACTATCAACCGCATCAAACGGGAACAAACCCATGCGCGCCCATCAGATCATGACCCGCCCGGTCATTTCAGTCACGCCGGAAACAACCATCGTCGATGCAGCCAACCTGATGCTGCAGCGGCATATCAGTGGACTACCGGTCGTCGCCGCCGGCAAGCTGGTCGGCGTCATCTCGGAAGGCGACTTCCTGCGTCGCGGCGAGATCGGAACCCAGCGCAAGTACGGCCGGTTCCTGAAATTTCTGCTCGGCCCCGGCCCGGCCGCCACCGAGTTCGTTCGCGAGCAGGGCCACAGGGTCGCCGAGATCATGACCTCGGACCCGATCACGGTCACCGAGGAGACGCCGCTCGATACGATCGTCGCGCTGATGGAGAAGCATCACATCAAGCGCCTGCCGGTCGTTCGCGGTGACGAGCTCGTCGGCATCGTGTCACGGTCCAACCTCTTGCAGGCGGTGGCAAGCCTTGCCCGCGACGTCCCCGATCCGACCGCCGACGATGACCACATCCGTGACCGCATCATCGCTGCGCTGGAGAAAGCGGATTGGTGCCCGTTCGGCCTCAGCGTCGTCGTCCGCGACGGCATTGTGCACTTAAGCGGCGTCATCACCGACGAGCGCAGCCGCCAGGCCGTCGTCGTCGCCACCGAGAACGTCGCCGGCGTGAAGAAGGTCCACGACCATCTCTGCTGGGTCGAGCCGATGTCCGGATTCTACCTGGCTTCGCCTGACGACAGGGAGTGGGCGAAGACGGGCTAGAGGCACGGCCCTGTTACAGCGTGATGATCAATCGTCGTCACGCTGCATTTCTTTATTAAAACTGGACTCAGGATCAGCCTGCCGCGCCAGCGCAGTCGCGCAGGGCGCGCATCACGTCTTCGCGGGAAATGATGCCGGCGAGCTGTTCGCCTTCGAGCACCGGAATGCTCCGCAGTCGGTGATTGATCATCAATTCGAGCACGCGGGTCAACCGTGTCTCCGGCACCACATATATGAATTCCGACGTCATCACATCGGCGGTCGTCTTCTGCATCAGATCCTCATAGCGCGGAAGGATGCGCGCCGGCGTGAAGACGAAGCAGGACAAGAGATCGAATTTGGAGACCATCCCCACCACCTGCGTCCCGTCGACGACGGGATAGGTGTTGAAGTCCTCCTTCTCGAATCGTTCGCACAGTTTGGCCATCGTCATGTCGCGCGAGACCGTCTTCGGCTCGCGCGTCATGTAATCGGCGGCGGTCAGCTCGAGAAATTTGTACAAGGCGAATCCTCTGTCCAGTTCTTCATTTAAGCCAGCCGCCCCGCTGGCATATTGACCGAGGTCAATCACCGCACCTGCTGCGGGTCACAGCGACTGCGGGACGAAGCCCCTCCTCCCCTTGAGCAGGACTGGCCAATCGGACCATAATCTGCCAGACCACTGTACGAATCCACCCTGCGGCGAAGAACCGGAAAAGCGTTTGACTGGCCTCGACCCCTCCCCCTCCGATGACCGCGCCCCTGATTGGCGCTTTCGGCTCGGTGCCGAGGGAGCCGGGATCGGCGGCTGGGATATCGATCTGGCGACCAAGCAGCTCACCTGGTCGACCACCGCGCGCAGGCTGTTCGGCGTTCCCGACGACGCGCCGATCAGCTATGAGCTCTTCCTCTCGCTGCTCGAGCCCGACGACCGCCAGCGCACTGAACAGGCCATTTCACGCGCGACCGAGAGCGGAGAGGCCTTCGACCTCGCCTACCGGCTGAGCCGAAATGATGGCGACAACCACTGGGTGCGGCTGCGCGGCAGTCTGACGCGGGACAAGACGTCTACGCATCTTTCCGGCATCGCGCTCGACATCGATGAGGAAAAGCAGCATGAGGAGGCCCTGCGCACGCGCGAAGGGCACCTGCGGTCGATCCTGGAGACGATCCCCGACGCGATGATCGTCATCGACGGCCGCGGCATCATGCAGTTCTTCTCGAGCGCCGCGGAACGGCAGTTCGGATATACCGAGCAGGAGGCCATCGGACAGAATGTCAGCATCTTGATGCCGGAGCCCGACCGCTCCCGCCATGACAGCTACATGGCGCGCTACCTTACCACCGGCGAGCGCCACATCATCGGCATCGGCCGCATCGTGACCGGCCAGCGCAGGGACGGCACCACCTTCCCGATGCATTTGTCGATCGGCGAGATGCAGTCCGGCGGCGTGCCCTATTTCACCGGCTTCGTCCGCGACCTCACCGAGCACCAGCAGACGCAGGCGCGGCTGCAGGAATTGCAATCGGAACTCGTCCACGTCTCGCGCCTCAGCGCAATGGGCGAAATGGCGTCCGCGCTCGCCCATGAGCTCAACCAGCCGCTCGCCGCCATCAGCAATTACATGAAGGGCTCGCGCCGCCTGCTCGCCGCAAGCGATGACCCGAACCGCGCCAAGATCGAGGGCGCGATGGATCGCGCCGCCGAACAGGCGATCCGCGCCGGGCAGATCATCCGCCGGCTGCGCGACTTCGTCGCCCGCGGTGAATCGGAAAAGCGCGTCGAACGCCTCTCGAAGATGGTCGAGGAAGCCGGCGCGCTCGGGCTTGCCGGCGCCCGCGAGCAGGACGTGCGGATCCGCTTCAACCTCGATCCGCGATATGACTTGGTGCTGGTCGACCGCGTCCAGGTGCAGCAGGTGCTGGTCAATCTGTTCCGCAATGCGCTGGAGGCGATGGCGCAGTCCGAGCGGCGCGAATTGATCGCCTCGAACCGGCCGGTCGATGAGGACATGATCGAAGTATCGGTGTTCGACACCGGCCATGGATTTCCTGAGGATGTGGAGAAGAACCTGTTCCAGACCTTCTTCACGACAAAGGAAACCGGCATGGGCGTCGGGCTGTCGATCAGCCGCTCGATCATCGAGGCGCATGGCGGGCGGATGTGGGCCGAATCCAATCAGGCGGGCGGCGCGACCTTCCGTTTCACGCTGCCGGCGGTACCGAACGAGAGTTTGACAGATGGCACGTAGGGGAAATGTCTACGTCATCGACGATGACGACGCGATGCGGGATTCGCTGCAATTCCTGCTCGATTCGGCTGACTTCGAAGTCCGCCTGTTCGAGACGGCGCAAGCCTTCCTGGACGCGCTCCCCACCGTCGAGTTCGGCTGCGTGGTGTCAGATATCCGCATGCCCGGCATGGACGGCATCGAGCTGCTGAAGCGCGTCAAGGAAAGCCGCGGGGCCTTCCCGGTCATCATCATGACCGGCCACGGCGATGTCCCGCTCGCTGTCGAAGCGATGAGACTCGGCGCGGTCGATTTCATGGAGAAGCCGTTCGAGGACGACCGGCTGATCGCGATGATCGACGTCGCGCTCCGGCAGGCCGAGGCCGGCGCCCGCGACGAGGCCGTGGCCCATGATGTCGCCACCCGCATCGCCTCGCTCAGCCCGCGCGAGCGGCAGGTCATGGACGGGCTGGTGGCCGGGCTTTCCAACAAGATGATCGCCCGCGACTACAATATCAGCCCCCGGACCATCGAGGTTTACCGGGCCAATGTGATGACCAAGATGCAGGCGAGCAGCCTTTCGGAGCTGGTCCGCCTGGCCATGCGGGCCGGGGCGCTCAAGGATTGAGCTGAATCAAGCTGGCCGGCATCGACAGGCTTATAAATGTCGTTTGATGGACCGGATGGCCGGCCCGGAAGTCGGACAACACCGCGATGCCCGCACCCACCCGAACTCCCCTTGTCTACGTCGTGGACGACGATACCGACGTGCTCGGCTCGCTGCGTTTCCTCCTGGAAACCGACGGCTTCTATGTCCGCACCTTCCGCAGCGCCGAGGCGTTGCTGAACGCCATGACCATGGGCGGAGCCGACTGTTTCGTGATCGACTACAAGATGCCGAACATGAGCGGCATCGACCTCGCCGGGATTCTGCGCCAGCGCGACATCGACACGCCGATCATTCTGATCACCGGCTACCCCGACGCGACCATTCCGGCCAAGGCCGCGGCCGCCGGCATCCGCCATGTGCTGCACAAGCCGCATGTCGAGGACAGCCTGTCCACCCGCATCTGGGACGTGATCAAGACCGACCGATCGAGCTCACACGCCCCGTAGCCTGTGGCCCGGGTGGAGCCCCGTAGCCCGGGTGGAGCGCAGCGTAACCCGGGGCCGCTCTCAAACGCGGGCGCAGACATCCCGGGTTACGCTGGCGCTCCACCCGGGCTACGAACGCGCTACCGGGACCTCCGTAATTCTACCTAAGGGCTTGCCCTTAAGGCATGGAGCGAAATTTCCGAGTTCGCCTGTTCCGCGTACCAAAAGCCATCCGCTGCATAGGAGATGGCTCATGCTCACCCGGTCGCCCGCCGCCGCTTCCCTCAACATCAACCGGCCTGTGCCGGGCGGCCACGCGCCTGCCGAGCCATTTTGCGGCCTGGCCGGACATGCCGGCCTGATCGCCACCGAATTCACCTACCGGAAAGACGAGGAGATCTACGGCGAGGACGAGCCGGCTGAATACGTCTACCAGGTGATCCGCGGCGCGGTGCGCACCTACAAGCTGCTCGCCGACGGGCGCCGCCAGATCGGCGCGTTCCTCCTGCCCGGCGACGTCTTCGGGCTCGAGTCCGGCGCCAAGCACAGGCTGGCAGCGGAAGCCATCATCGACACCACCGTGCGCCTGGTAAAGCGCCGCAGCCTGGAACAGGCAGCCTGCACCGACGTCCAGGTCGCCCACAAGCTCTGGACCATGACGGCGGGCGATCTCAAGCATGCCGAAGAGCACATGCTCCTGCTCGGCCGCAAGAGCGCCATGGAGCGGGTCGCCAATTTCCTCCTGGAGATGGATCGCCGCCTTGCGGTTGCCGGCATGGGCATGATGGCGCTGCCGATGTGCCGCCGCGACATCGGCGATTATCTGGGACTGACACTGGAGACGGTTTCCCGCGCGCTGTCGCAACTGAACGACGAAGGCGTGCTCGGCTTCTCCGGCGCCCGCCAGATCGTGCTGCGCAACCGCCAGCGCCTCCGCAACATGGATGTTTGATCCGGCGCAGGTCCGTAGCCCGGGTGAAGCGAAGCGCAACCCGGGACACTTCCATCCACGTCTACCGGCGTCCCCGGGTTACGCTTCGCTCCACCCGGGCTACGGCACTGTAACTAGCCTGCCCCGAACAAAAATGGCAGCGCGCGCGGGCCGCGGACGGTGCCTTCCGACCACGCCACCTTGCCGGCCGGATCGAGCCGGAAGTCGGGAATCCGCTTCAGCCATTCCTCGATCGCGACCATCATCTCCATGCGCGCGAGGTTCGAGCCGACGCAGCGATGGATGCCGAGGCCGAAGGCGGCGTGACGATTCTCCTTGCGGTCGATCACCACCTTGTCGGCGTCCGCGAACATCGCAGGGTCGCGATTGGCAGCGGGGAAGGACAACAGCACCATGTTGCCGGGCTTGACCGGGCAGCCGCTGACCGTGGTCTCCTTCACCACTTCGCGCGCCATCGTCACCGGGGAATAGGCGCGCAGGAACTCCTCGATCGCGATCGGCAACAATTCCGGCTGAGCAACCAGCCGTTCACGGTCCGCGGGCGTCTTCGCAAGGTGCCAGAGCGAGGAGCCGATCGCGCTCCAGGTGGTGTCGATGCCGGCGACCAGGAGCAGTCGCAGCGAGCCGAGCACATGGGCGTCCGACAACGGCTTGCCGTCCTTGTCGCGCGCGTTCATCAGCGTCGTGATCAGGTCGTCGGTCGGCTTGCCCTTGCGTTCGGCGATATGGCCCGCGAAATACGCACTCATCTCGTGGAGCGCGCGCATCAAAATGTCCTGATCCTTGATGCCGAGCTCGAGGATTTCGTGGATCCACTTGATGAAGAGGTCGCCATCCTTCTCGGGTATACCCAACATATGGGCGATGGCGCGCACTGGAATGTGCTTCGTGTAGCGCTCGGCGGCGTCGCATTTTCCGTCGTCGATGAACTCGTCGATCAGCTCGTTGCAGATCGCACGGACCCGTGGCTCGAGCTTCTTCATCGCGTCGGGCGTGAACGGCGGCAGCAGCAACTGCTTGGCCGGCTTATGTTCGGGTGGATCGGAGGTGATGGGCGGCGCCGGCTGCGTGACCTCCGGCCGCACGTCGCGCACGATGATGCGGCGGGAGGAAAAATGCTCGGTGTCGTAGGCGACCTGCTTTACCGCCTCATAGGTGGTGGGCATGTAGCAGCCGAGGAAGCGGTCGGTGTGAACCACCGGCGAGGCTGCGCGCAACTGCTCCCAGATCGGAAACGGATTCTCGGTCCAGGCCGGATCGGTGTGGTCGAAATCACGGATCCAGTCGGTCACCGGCGGGTGTTCGGGCATCATGCTGACGGAATCGGACATCGGCAGTTTCCTTCCGCTGTGTTCGTTCAGATCAAGTGTGGATGAAGGCGGCGGTCCGACCGCGCGCCTCACTCCTCGATGACTTCGATCGCGAATTCCGGGCAGTTGGTCTGGGCGAGATAGGCCTTGTCCTCGAGACCTTCAGGCACACGGCCTTCGCCGTGCTCATGGGCATTGCCGTATTCGTCGAGGTCGAATAGTTCGGGCGCGAGCGCCTTGCAGCGCGCGTGTCCCTGGCACCTGTCCTGGTCGACGTGGATCTTCAGCTTTGCGGACATGCGGGCGCTTCCCTCTGCCGCGCGCAGCATCGATGCCCGTGGCTCGATGCGCGGACTGGCGTTTCCTCTGCTTCTCGGCGGACGCGGCTTGCTTCGGCCACGTCTCAATTTAGAGCTATTACATTCGCGGTCCGGTTGTGCTGTCAAGCGAAAAGTTATAGCCTATCACATTGAGATGGGAACACGCCTCGCCCGCAAGCCGCAAAATGCCTATCACCATGGCGACCTCCGCGACGCCCTGGTGCATGCGGCATTGCAGGAAGCGGAACTCGGCGGCCCCGAGGCCATCAGCATCAGCGCACTCGCCAAGAAGCTCCGCGTCTCGCAGCCCGCACCCTACCGGCATTTCGCAGACCGCGAGGCGCTGTTGTCGGCCGTCACGGCGGAAGCCTTTCGCCAGTTCAACACGACGCTGCGCGATGCGATCGACGGACCGTCGAAGCGGACAAAGATCTCGCGCTTCGCGCAAGCCGCCCTTGCCTTCGGCCTGCGCCGCCACGGCATCTACCGCCTGATGTTCGCCTCGCGCGTGATGGCCTGCTCGCCAAAGGAGAGCGAGCTGCACAGCGCCGCGATGGAGACGTTCGGTCTGCTGCTGGAAGCGCTGGAGTCGCCGGCGGTCGCCCTCTTGCGCGAGCGCCACGCGCTGCAGATCTGGGCCTCGTTGCACGGCGTCGTCATGCTCGCCGAGCAAGGCCTGCTCACCGGCCAGCTCGCCGAAACCACGCGCGAAGAATTGCTCGACGACATGGTCGCGCAGATCAAGCTGAGCCTGTCACTCGCGATCAAGGCGGCAGAGAAAGAGCGCTGATCTCTCCCCTCGTCATTCCGGGGCGAGCGAAGCGCGAACCCGGAATCCATTGGGCCGCATACTCTGCGGTTAGATGGATTCCGGGCTCGATGCTAACGCATCGCCCCGGAATGACAGCCTCCGTCATTGCGAGCGCAGCGAAGCAATCCACGCCTTGCGGCGCTATGGATTGCTTCGCTCCGCTCGCAATGACGTGCCAAGCGCGCCGGTGCGCACGCGCCGTCGCTTAAACGGACTCCAGCGGAAGCGTGCCCACCATCACGAGCGGAATGCTTCATGGTGGCACGCTTCGCTTTGCCCACCCTACGGCGCTTTTCGCGAGACGCCCGCCGGCTTCGCGGGCACGACGTCGTAGGATGGGTAGAGCGCAGCGAAACCCATCATTCGCGCCGCTTGCTCCGTCGCGATGGGTTTCGCTTCGCTCTACCCATCCTACGAAGTCCCTCACCTTGCTGCTTCAACCCCGCCGAGCACCGCGGTCAGATTGGCACCGAGGATGTCGGAGAGATAGCCGCCTTCCTGCACGAACACCGTCGGCAGGCCGATCCGCGCGATGGCGGCGCCGATGCGGCGGAATCCTTCCGTTGTGACGGCAAGGCCCGCCAGCGGATCGTGCTCGGAGGCATCGAGACCGAGGGCCACGACGAGCGCGCCGGGCGCAAAAGCTTCGATCGTCTTCTCCACCGTCGCAAGCGCCGTGAGGAAACCGTCGTCGCCGGTGCCGATCGGCAGCGGGATGTTGAGATTGGTGCCGAGCCCCGGACCCGCGCCGCGCTCATGCGCATAGCCCCAGACGAACGGATAGAACGAGGCCGGATCCGCATGGATCGACACCGTCAGCACGTCAGGCCGCTCGTAGAAGATGCCCTGCGTGCCATTGCCGTGATGGACATCGACATCGAGGATCGCGACGCGCTCATGTTTCAGCCGCAGATGCGCGGCCGCAACCGCGCTGTTGTTGAGGAAGCAGAAACCGCCGGCGATATCGCGATAGGCGTGATGACCGGGCGGACGGCACAGCGCGTAGACGGCGTCCTCGCCCTCCATCACCATCTGCGCCGCGGTCGCTGCGACGTCGGTCGCAGCACAAGCGGCCGCCCAAGTGCCCGGCCCGATCGGCGCGGCGGTATCGGCCGTGTGCCAGCCGAGCCGGCCGACGATATGGGTCGGATAGGTGGCGGCGTTGCGCACCGGATGGATGTTGGCAATCATCTCGGAACCGGAATCGCCGAGCGCCGACCAGGCGTCCCAGGCTTCCGCGAGGAAGCTCAGATATTCGGCGCTGTGCACCCGCGCCCGCGGCCCCTGCCCGAACACGGTCGGCTCGACCAGTTGATGCTTGCCCGCCTTCAGCCCTGCCAGCAGACGGTCGGCGCGCTCGGGCTGTTCGGTGGTGCGCTTGACGACGCCGCGGACCAGGAAGAATTGCGGATCATGGCTGCGATGCAGTTCGGTATAGACGGCCTTCACGAGGAGGCTCCCATCATTGGCAACAGGAACATCCCTTGCATAGAACCGCCAGAATCGCAAAGCGGCCCGGTTGCGAAAGGGATGTCCATGCTGCTGTTCATTCCTTAAGCGCCGATTGCCGAGAGTTTGACCTTGCCCCTCCAGGCCAGACCCGTTGAATCGACGGCGATGACCGCCTCCTTGATCCGCGGCTGTGTCGTCTCCCGAACGAGCTGAAAGGTTCCGATGCTCGGATTCATCACGCAACGAATTATGAAGGCGATCGTCGTGCTGCTCGCGATCGTCGTCTTGAACTTCTTCCTGATCCGGCTGGCGCCCGGCGATCCCGCGGTGGTGATGGCCGGAGAAGCCGGCGCCAGCGATCAGCTCTTCGTCGCCCAGCTCCGCGAGAAATTCGGGCTCGATCAGCCATTGCCCGTGCAGCTCTATCGGTATGTGAAGGGCATCGCCACCTTCGACCTCGGTTTCTCCTTCCGCCAGCAGGCGCCGGTATCGCAATTGATCCTCGAGCGGCTGCCGGCAACGCTGCTGCTCACCGGAACCGCGTTTGCGATCTCGCTGCTATCAGGCGTGCTGTTCGGAACATTGGCGGCGCGCCGCGCGGGTAGTTGGGCCGATACCGCGATCACGGTATTGGCGCTGATCTTCTACGCCACGCCTTTGTTCTGGGTCGCACTGATGGCGATCCTGTTGTTCTCGGTGGCGATGGATTGGTTGCCGAGCTTCGGCTACGAGACGGTCGGCGCCAACTACACCGGCTTCGCTCACGTGCTCGACGTCGGCGCGCACCTGATCCTGCCGGCCACCACGATCGGCCTGTTCTTCATGGCGACCTACACCCGCATGACGCGCGCCTCGATGCTGGAAGTGAAGCGTCTCGATTTCGTCAAGACCGCGCGCGCCAAGGGCCTCCGCGACGCGGTGATCCAGCGCCGCCACATCCTGCGCAACGCGCTGCTGCCGGTGGTGACGCTCGCCGGCCTGCAGGCCGGCACGCTGGTCGGCGGCGCTGTGTTGACCGAGACCGTGTTTGCCTGGCCCGGCATTGGCCGGCTGATGTATGAGGCGCTGCTGCAGCGCGACTATAACCTCTTGCTCGGCGTCTTCGTCGTCTGCTCGGCGATGGTGCTGGCGTTCAACCTCATCACCGACCTGATCTACCGCTCGGTCGATCCGCGCATCGAGGTTGCGGCATGAAGCGGTTCTGGAAGCTATTGCTGCGCAATCCCGGCGGATTGATCGGCTCGATCATTCTTATCATCGCGATCGCGGTCGCGTTGTTCGGGCCGATGATCTTCCCGAATTCGCCCTGGCGCATGGTGCAGCGGCCGTTCCTGCCGCCGTTCACGATATCAGGCCTGCCGCTCGGCACCGACGCGCTCGGCCGCGACGTGTTCGCCGGCATCATCTATGGCGCGCGCGTCTCGCTGTTGGTCGGGCTGGTCTCGACGCTCGCGGCGCTTGCCGTCGGCATTCCCGTTGGCGCGCTTGCCGGCTACTTCGGCGGCCGGATCGGCGATGCCCTGATGCGCTTCACCGAGTTCTTCCAGACCGTGCCGAGCTTTGCGCTCGCGATCGTGCTGGTGGCGATCATGCAGCCCTCGATCGTTTCGATCGTGCTGGCGATCGCGATCGTGAGCTGGCCGCCGGTGGCGCGATTGGTGCGCGGTGAAGTGCTGTCGCTGCGCACCCGCGAATATGTCCAGGCGGCGATCGTCACCGGACAGACCCATAGCTGGATCATCTGGCGCGAGATCCTGCCCAATGCGCTCTCGCCCGTCATCGTGCTGGCTTCGCTGATGGTGGCGACCGCAATCCTCCTGGAATCCTCGCTCTCCTTCCTCGGCCTCGGCGATCCGAACCTGATGTCATGGGGCTACATGGTCGGCGCTGGCCGCACCGTGATCCGACAGGCCTGGTGGATCACGGTGTTTCCCGGCATCGCCATACTGGTTTCGGTGCTAGCGCTGAACCTGATCGGCGAAGGCCTCAACGACGCGCTCAATCCGCGCCTCAACAAAGATGGGCGCTGACCATGTCCGAGAGCAAAGCCGTCGTCGTCATCAAGGACCTCAAGCTGGCGCTGCCGCCGGGCGCCGACCGCGACTACGCCGTCGACGGCGTGTCGTTCGATCTCATCCCTGGCAAGATCCTCTGCGTGGTCGGCGAGTCCGGTTCCGGCAAGTCGATGTGCGCCCACGCCTTGATGGGCCTCCTTCCCGACACCATCGGCCGCGAGGCCGGTGAAATTCTCTTCGAGCGACAAAATCTGCTGCGACTGGATGATGACCAATGGCTCGGCCTGCGCGGCCGCCACATCGCCATGGTGTTCCAGGAGCCGATGACGGCGCTCAATCCGTTGATGCGGATCGGCGACCAGATCGCCGAGATGTTTGAGGCGCACAATCTGCTGACGCCGAAGGAGCGCCGGCAGAAGGCGCTCAATCTCCTGCGCGAGGTCGGCCTGCCCGACCCCGAACGCACCGTGCGCGCCTATCCGCACCAATTGTCCGGCGGCCAGCGCCAGCGCGCGATGATCGCGATGGCGCTCGCGCTCGAGCCGGCGGTGCTGGTCGCGGACGAGCCGACCACCGCGCTCGACGTCACCACGCAGGCGCAGATTCTGAAACTGATCCGCGACCTGCAGCGTCGCCGCAACATGGCGGTGATGTTCATCACCCATGATTTCGGCGTCGTCGCCGATATCGCCGACCGCGTGGTCGTGCTTCAGCACGGGAAGGTGGTTGAACAGGGCTCGGCCGATAATGTGCTGCGGCGTCCGCAACACGCCTATACACGCGCCCTGCTCGCCGCGGTGCCCTCGATGGAGCCGCCGCAGCGCGCTCCCCTCGTCGACCGTCCCAAGGCGGTCGAGGTGATCGGCCTCGACAAGACCTATGTCTCCGGCGGCGGCTGGTTCCAGCCGGAGCGGCGCGTGCAGGCAGCCAAGGCGGTCAACTTCAACATCCTGCAGGGCGAGACGCTCGGCCTCGTCGGCGAGTCCGGTTCGGGCAAATCCTCGGTCGCTCGCCTCGTCATGCGCCTGATCGAGCCGGACCAGGGCACGGTGCGCCTCGGCGACACCGACTTCACCGCGATCAGCGGCACGGAGCTACGCAAGGAGCGCAGCCGCATCCAGATGATCTTCCAGGATCCCTTTGCCTCGCTCAATCCGCGCCGCAAGGTCGGCAACATCATCGCGGACGGGCCGATCGCGCATGGTACCGCCCCTGATGTGGCGCGGCAGCGCGCCCGCGACCTGCTCGGCATGGTCGGCCTCAACGCCAATGCGATGGACCGTTTTCCGCACGAATTCTCCGGCGGCCAGCGCCAGCGCATCGGGATCGCCCGCGCGCTGGCGCTCGAGCCGGAGATCCTGGTCGCGGACGAAGCGGTCTCCGCGCTCGACGTCTCCGTGCAGGCGCAGGTTCTCAATCTGCTCGAAGACCTCAAGGCGCGGCTTGGGCTGTCGATGCTGTTCATCACCCATGATCTGCGCGTCGCCGCGCAAATCTGCGACCGCATCGCGGTGATGCAGCGCGGCGAGATCGTGGAGCTCAGGCCTGCAGCCGCGCTGTTCGCCGCGCCCGAACATCCCTACACGCGCGAGCTGCTTGCCGCCGTGCCCGGCCGGACATCGCCGAGCGAGGAGTCTGCCCGTCCTTATGCCACCGCGCGATAGTGCGGCGCCGAGGCAAGGAAGCGCGCATAGGCATCGGCATCGGGCGGCGTGAATTTTTCGGCGAGCGGATTGCGCCGGCGAAAGGTCGTACCGATATCCGCCAGCAGTTCGTCGAAGTGGCGGTAATGATACGGCGCAACGCAAAGCCCACCATAGACGCCCGCCGCCGGCCGTTCGACACGTTTGAAGTGAAGCATCATCGCGATGTTCTCCTTCATCTCGGCGACGGTCGGCTGCCGCGCAAGCTGGCCGTCGGCGTAGCGCACCAGCCAACTGGCGGCCAGCTCGGCGCAAAGCACCGTGCAGAAGCTGGAATTGAATCCGACGAACCCCATATCCGGCAGATCAGGATTGGCGATCAGGCGATAGAGCCGATACTGCCCGTCGGGTTCGACCAGCTTGCTGCGGTAGCTTTCGGGCAGGAACGGAACGCCAAGCTTGTAGCCGATCGCAAGCACCGCCACATCCGCCGGCACGCGCTCGCCCCCGCTCATCACGATGCTGTCGCCATCATAATGATCGAAGGTGCCGCGGATCGCCTTGATGCGGCCATCGGCCACCATCGGATAGAAGCCGGGCGTTGCAATCGGCACCGAGCAATTGATGCCGTCCTCGATCGGCTGCTTCGGCACCATGTCGCACTGCTTCAGCTTGAGCTGGACCTTCAGAAGGCTCTCCAACCCACGCCAATTCGCCCACACCAGCGGCTTGGCCAGCGCATGCGCGAGCCGCGACAGTGGGCCGATGCCCCAACCTGGAAACATCTCTTCCTGGGCGCGGATGTAGAGGATGCGCTTGAAGTTCACCAAGCCGCCGACGAAATACGGAATGCGCCACACCGGCTCGCGATAGACGATGGTAACTTCGGCAGCGCCCGAGCTGACGGCGTTCACTGCAATGTCGGTCGCCGATTTCGAGCCGCCGAGCACCACCACCCTGCGGCCCCTCGCCATCGCGGCATCGTTATATTGCGAAGAGTGCAGGATCTTGCCGCCCTGCGCCTGGAACGGGTCATCGCCGGGAAGGCTGAGGGTTTGCGGTTCGTTGAACTGGCCGGTACAGACTGCGACGAAATCAAAATCCTCGTGGCCCACGCTATCGTCGGTGCGAAGCGTGAGCGTCCAGCCCGGCTTGCCGTCGGCGCGGCGATCCATTGCCACCACGGCGGTATTGAAGCGCATGGCATCGTCGAGCCCATGCTCGCGCGCGTAGTCGCGCAAGTAAGCGTAGACCTGCGGCCCCTTCGGCCATTCCGGATAGGAGCCCGGCATCGCCTTGTCGGTGTAGCGATAGAGATCCTTCGGACTCTGGGTCTGGACCTCGGGATAGGACCGCGCCGGCTCCCACACGCCGCCGAGATCGCCGCTGCGCTCGACGATGGTCACCCTGTGTCCCCGTTCGGAAAACGCCTTGGCCGCGGCAAGCCCGGAAACGCCGGCGCCGATGATGCAAACATGCTTCTGCTTGACCATGTGGATGCTCCGGAAGATCACCAACCCGTTCGATTGTACGCACACGCCGCCGTCATCGCCGGATACGCTCCCGGCAATCCGCTGCTTCCGACGTTGGGCCCGCTACCAGGGCAAGATCAGTCGTTGGCTTCCGGCGGCAGGAAATTCACCTCGTGCTCGGCGGAAATGCGCACCACCTCTGCCGGGTCCTGCAGATTGTGCAGCTTGTCGAACAACGCCTCCAGCTTCTGCATCGGAGAGACCCAGAACAGCGCGCGCGTCGGCTTGTCCGACTTGTTGAAATAGCCGTGGGGAATGCCGCGCGGCATGCGCACGAGGTCACCCGCCTCGGCTTTCACCCAGACGCCGTCGAGCTTGAGGTCGAGCGTGCCTTCCTGGACCAGGATGAACTCGTCCTGGGTCGGATGGATGTGCACCGGCACGAACTGGCCGGGATCGCTGTTGGTCTCGAATGCAAAGGTCGAGTCGGTGACCGCCTTGGGAAAATAGACCTGGCCCAGAATATTCCAGGTCTTGCCGCCGTAACCCGTGCCGCTCCGCGTAATGCCTTTCTCGAGCGCACCCATTCCGCCACCTCCATGTCTGGACTGCACCGTGCCCGTGAGGCTGTCGTCGGAGTGACGGCTTGTCTAGCCGATAAACGAATCCCGCGGCCACGGCGCTTATGTTGCGCTGCAGGAGGAGCTGTCGCTGCCCAAGCGCGCGGCAAACGCCAGCATAGCGATCCGGCAGGCTGCGCGCCGAAACTGCGTTTCCCCATGCCGAAAGATGCATTAGGCTCCCGATATTTTAAACCTCAAGCAACTCCGCGGCGGTTGCGATGAACGCAGGTGCCTTGGCCAACACCCGGCTTGCTGATTTCGCCCGCGTCTCGACCGCCAGCGTCGATGACGCCGCAGAGGCGATCGGACGGATTTTTTGCCCGCATGAACTGAAGCCCATCGGCCATTCCGAGAACGACTTCAGCGCCCAGCACAATTGCGCAGCCTTCGACGGGTTTTCGGTGAACTATGTCGCCTATGGCGGATCGGTCTCGATCGATCCCGGCTGCCTCGACCGGTTTTTCCTGCTGCAGATTCCGCTACATGGTTGCGCGGAGATACGGACGGCGGCGCGCGAGGTGATGACTGCGCGTGGCGCCGCGGCATCGCTGCTGTCGCCGACCGTGCCGACGCAGATGACGTGGCGACAGGATTGCGCCCAGCTCATCCTGCTGCTCGATCGCAAGCTCGTGGAACATCGCGCGGCAGCGCTCGCTGGGACGTCGACGAGAGCGGTGGAGTTCGATCCATCGGTCGACCTCACCACACCGTTTGGACATGCTCTTCAGGCAGGTATCTGCGATCTCGTGGAGAGAGCCGAGAGTCTTGGTCCGGCGAAGCGCCTGTCACCCCTGGCGGCAGCCGATTGGCGGGAACGATTGCTGAGCGCGCTACTCAACGGACAGCATCATGGTTTGAGCCGGGCGATCGCCATCTTCGAAGGCCGCGTCGAGACGCAGCCGATAGCGCTAAAGCGGGCGCGCGCCTGGCTCGAGGCCCAGGTCGATGAGCCGCTCGATCTCGTGCAGCTCGCCGACGAAGCCGGCGTCGGTATTCGCGCATTACAGCTCGGCTTCCGCCGCCATTTCGGGACGACCATTTCGGCGATGCTGCAGGACATACGGCTCGCCCGGCTCAATGCCCGGCTGAAAGCGGCGCGGCCGGGCGAACGCGTCGTCGACATCGCCTTCGATCTTGGCTTCAACCATCTGAGCCGGATGGCAAGTGCTTATCGCGCGAAGTTCGGCGAGAGCCCCTCGGCGACGTTGCGGCGCCTGAGCTGATTTCAAGCGAGCGAATGACTATGAGGGAAAATCTGCCGAGTCGATCCGGATGCGGTCAGCGTGCAGCGACCAGTCACACAGCGCCTGCGTCTCGCAGAATTTCTGCTTGGCCATTTCCGCGGCTTGACCTTCGTTTGAGGCATTAACTTCCAGCGAACTCTGGCAAACCTCCCGCTCGCGACCATTGTCACCAAGTACGTCCTTCATGAAGCTAACGACAAATCGTGACATGGGAGCCTCCTGCTACACGGGTAGCGTCGGAATTTGGATACTAGCATTCTGGGAAAAAGAGTTGAGGGAAATCAAGGCCGATGACCGCCAATCGTACCGCGATCCCGGGCGCCGGCGAACGGCACGCCGGCAACCCCGATCCGGCGCGGTTCCACGTCTTCCGCTGCCTGTGCATTTGGCAGTGGATTTGACCAAAATCAGCATCGCCCTATTTCGGCGCAAACCCAAACGTCCGTTCAAAGCGCCTGGCGTAAACCGGCCAGACCTCGGGATTGATGATCCGCGGCGGCCGCTTGCCGTCGAGCGCGTCCAGGACCTGCTCGGCGGCGATGCGGCCCATGTTCTCGCGCGCCTCCCGGGTGACGCCGGCCGTATGCGGACTGGCGAGCACGTTGTCGAACTGCAGCAGCGGATGCTCCGGCGGCGGCGGTTCCTTGGCCCAGACGTCCAGGCCGGCGCCGGCGATGCGCTTGTTGCGCAGCGCATCCTCCAGCGCCTCCTCGTCATGGATGAAGCCGCGCGCCGTTGTGATGAAGAACGCATGCTGCTGCATCAGCGCGAATTCGCGCCCTCCGATCATGCCGCGGCTTTCCTTCGTCAGCGGGCAACTGATCGAGACATAGTCGGCACGGCGCAGCAGCTCGTCGAGCTCGACCTTCTCGCCTCCCCGCTTGCCCATCTCCTCGGCGCTCAAATAGGGATCGTAGGCGATCACCTTCATGTGTAGGAGCCCTCTGCAGAGCTCGGCGATCCGGCGGCCGACATTGCCAAGACCGATGATGCCAATGGTCTTGCCCTGCGCCTCGTTGCCGATCAGCGCATTGCGGTTGACGTCCCGCTGGCGCCGCAGCACGCGATCGGACTCGATGATCCGCTTCGACAGGGTGAGCAGCATCCCCAGCGCGTGCTCGGCCACCGAATTGGCGTTGCCGCCAGATTGATTGACCACCAGCACGCCGGCCGCGGTGCAAGCGTCGACGTCGACGGGATCGAAGCCCGCGCCGTTGGAGGAGACGATCAAGAGGTTCGGCGTGCGGCGAAGCAGGTCATGGTCGACATGGAAGTGCCTGGCCAGTTCGTCGCGCGCCGCGCCGATCTGGTAGGCATGCGCCGCTTGGAGGATCGGTGCTGCGACCTCGTCGGGGCTCTCATTCTCCAGCCGGTCGAGCCGCACGTCGGGACGGCTCTTGAGGATATCCGCGTAGATATTGTGGGCGAGGTATTTGACGTAGAAGACGCGCTTGTTGTTGACGGTCATGTCCTTCTGCAACTTTCAGTTCGGGAAACCATAGAGTCTTGCGGGATTGGCGATGAGGATACGCTGCTGCGTCGCCTCATCCGGTGTCCATTGCTGGAACAATTCGAGCAGATGGCCGGCATCGGGCATCTCGCCCTCCACACGCGGATGCGGCCAGTCGCCGCCCCAGACGAGGCGCTCGGGATTCGCGTTCACCAGGGCCTCGTGGAACGGCCGGGCATCGGGATAATCGGGCGCCTGCTGGCTGAGGCGATGCGCGCCGGAGAGTTTAGCCCAGCACCAGCCGTCGGCGACCGCGCGGAGCAGGCTCCGGAACCCCTCGGTGCCGGTGCCGGCGCGGGCATCGGTACGGCCCATATGGTCGATCACAACAGGCAGGCGGAAGGATTTCAGCAGCGGGATCGCCTGCGGCAAATCCTTGACGTCGATCCAGAGTTGAAGATGCCAGCCGAGCTCAGCCATTACAGGCGCGAGCCTCTCGGCTTCCGTCAGCGGAACGCCGCCGCGATAGTGCAACTGGCCGCCGCGGAAGAAATGGTTGAAGCGCAAGCCACGCACGCCGAGCGCGTTCCATTCGCGCAGCGTGGCCGGCGCGACGCGCGCATCGGCTACCGCGACGCCGCGCAGGCGATCGGGCATGCGCCGGAGCGCATCCAGCATCGCGGAATTGTCGCTGCCATGCGCACTGCCCTGGACCAGCACGCCGCGCGCAAACCCGATGATATCGAGCATAGCAAGGTATTTTTCCAGCGGCGCATCGGGCGGCGTGTAACTGCGATCCTCCGCATAGGGAAAGCGATCGGACGGACCGAACACGTGGGCATGGCTATCGCAAGCGCCCGGCGGCAGCGGCACCTTCGGACGGCTGACCTCGCGCGGCGGCAGGCAGGCGGGAATGGCTGAAGCGGTCATCGCGCTATTCCGCCGTCATGCCGGCGGCCTTGATGATTGGCCCCCATTTCTCATAGTCGGCATGGATCTTGGCATCGAACTTTTCCGGCGCGCTCCCGATCGGCACCGCGCCGAGCTTGGTCAGCCGTTCCTTTACCATCTCCGTGTTCAGTGCGGCCACGAAGTCGTGCGAAAGCTTTGTCACGAGATCGGGGACCATGCCGCCCGGCCCGAGCAGCCCCCACCACACCTCGGTGTCGTAGCCCGGCACGGCCTCGGACAGGCTGGGGACGTCAGGCAGGAACGGCGCCCGCGCCGCCGTGGTGACGGCCAGCGCCCGGACCGTGCCGGCCTGCAATTGGCCGACCGACTCCGGACCATTGTTGAACGACATCGGGATCTGCCCGCCCAGGAGGTCGTTAATCGCCGGCATGCCGCCTTTGTAGGGGATTGCGTTGAGGTCGATCTTCGCCAGGTTCTTCAGGAGTTCGCCCGCCAGATGGGTCGATGTGCCATTGCCGGCGTGACCGTAGGACAGGCTGCCCGGCTTGGCCTTCGCAGCCGCGATGATTTCGGCAGCCGACTTGAACGGGGAATCCGCGCGCACCAGCAGCACATTGGGCGAGGACGCCAGCAGGGAAATCGGCGAGAAATCCTTGAACGTGTCGTAGGGCAGCTTGGGATAGAGGAATGGATTGGTGGCGTGGCCGCTCGCCACCACAATCAGCTCATAGCCGTCCGGCGCCGAGGTGGCGATTGCCTGCGACGCGATCACGCCGCCCGCGCCGGGCCGGTTCTCGACGACGATCGATTGTCCCCATTGTTTCGACACCACGTCGGCGAGCGTGCGGGTGAGCACGTCGACGCCCCCGCCGGGCGGATAGGGGACCAGGATATGAACAGGCTTGGCGGGAAACGGCTGTGCGAACACCGAGCCGACCGCAAGGGACATGACCGCCGCAATGGCGGCTCGCCAGAACCAACTGGCCACGACATTCCTCCCACTGCTCTCGTCTTATTGTCGTTGCCGCCTGTATCGCATAGCGGACCCTTATCCGCACCAGCGGAAACCGCAGGTCGCGTTGCGACTGCGACATGTTGACAATCGCGCCGGTCGGGTGAAGTTTTGCCGCGAGAAAGCGGCCGCAGCGTCGCGGGATGTTAGGGAGAGCAGACATGGCGCTCGCGGAGGATGAAAGCTCGCTCAAGACCGCAGCGGAGAAGAGCTGGCACGGCATCGTGTTGCAGACGCTCAAGCGCAACGAGGTCAGCCTCGTGCCCTATGTGCCGGACCGTGTGCTGACGCCGCTGATCAAGAACCTGCACGCCGATCCCTTCTTCACGACCTTTCCCGCCGCGCGCGAGGAGGAAGCGGTCGGCATCGTCTCCGGCGCCTGGATGGGCGGGGTGCGTGGCGCGGTGCTGATGCAGACCTCCGGCTTCGCGACGCTTGCGAATGTCCTGGCCTCGCTCGCGATCCCCTACCAGATCCCGGTGATCATGTTCGTCTCCGAGCGCGGTACGCTCGGCGAATTCAATTACGGTCAGGCGCTGGTCTGCCGCACCATGCGGCCCGTGCTCGACTCGCTGGCGATGGAGCATCACACGGCGACCCGGCTCGACGAGTTCGAATTCATCGTCGACCGCTCGATCAAGCAGGCCGTGGCCACGCAGGCGCCGGTGGCGCTGATCCTCTCGCCGCTCCTTACGGGCGGCAAGGTCTTTGACAAGTGAGCGGTCCCATGAACACGGCAAGCAAAACCCCCGCCCGCAACACCAAGGTGATGAACCGGTTCGACCTCACCTCGCGTCTCGTCGCAAGGCTGAAGAACGAAGAGGCCGTGGTCGGCGGCATCGGCAACACCAATTTCGACCTCTGGGCCGCCGGCCATCGCCCGCAGAACTTTTACATGCTGGGAAGCATGGGGCTCGCCTTTCCGATCGCGCTCGGCGTGGCGCTGGCGCAGCCCAAACGGCGCGTGTTCGCGCTGGAGGGCGACGGCTCGCTGCTGATGCAGCTCGGCTCGCTCTCGACGATCGCAACGCTGGCGCCGAAGAACCTCACCATGGTCGTGATGGACAACGGCATCTACCAGATCACCGGCGCGCAGCCGACGCCGGCAGCGGCGGCCTCCGATCTCGTCGCCATCGCGGTGGCGAGCGGTCTTCCGAACAGCTCCTGGGCCGCCGATGAGGATGATTTCGAGCGCCTGATCGATCAGTCGCTCATCTCGGAAGGCCCGACGCTAATCGGCGTGCGCATCGACGACAAGCCTGGCACCGGCGCGACCCGTCGCGATCCCGTGCAGATCAGGGAACGCTTCATGCTCGGCCTCGGCGTGCGGCAACCGTTGTAGAATTTCATTCACCACGTCCCGCCGTGCCGATCTCGTGATCTCCCATCAGCTCGAGCGCCTGCACCATCGCCGAATGGTCCCACGCCTTGCCGCCGTGAGCGGTGCAGGAACTGAACAATTGCTGCGCAATCGCCGTGCTCGGCAGTGAAAGTCCGAGCGCGCGGGCGCCTTCGAGCGCGAGGTTGAGATCCTTCTGATGCAATTCGATACGGAAGCCCGGTTCGAAATTGCGCTTCACCATGCGTTCGCCATGCACTTCCAGAATCCGCGACGACGCGAAGCCGCCCATCAGCGCTTGCCGCACCAGCGCGGGGTCGGCACCGGCTTTCGAAGCAAATAGCAAGGCTTCACCGACCGCCTCGATCGTCAGCGCGACGATGATCTGGTTGGCGACCTTGGTGGTCTGTCCGTCACCGTTGCCGCCAACCCGCGTGATGTTCTTGCCCATCTTCTCGAACACCGGCTTCATCGTGTTGAACGCACGCTCTGGCCCGCCCACCATGATGGTCAGGCTCGCCGCCTTGGCGCCGACCTCGCCACCGGACACCGGCGCATCGAGATAGTCTGCGCCAAGCGCCTCGATCTCCTTCGCGAATTCCTTCGTCGCAAGCGGCGAGATCGAGCTCATGTCGACGACGATTTTGCCTTTCGACAGTCCTTCGGCGACGCCGCCGGGGCCGAACAACACCGCCTCCACATGCGGCGTGTCCGGCACCATGACGATGACGGCTTCCGCTTCCTGCGCGACCTCCCTGCCCGATTTGCAGACGACACCGCCGCCCGAGACCTGCTCCGGCGGGATCGGCCCGACGTCATGCAGAAACAGGCGATGGCCAGCCGCTTGAAGGTGACCCGCCATCGGGCGTCCCATGGTGCCGAGGCCGATGAATCCAATCTTTGCCATTGCGATATTCCCCTGCAAATCAAGTGACGAGCGTGAGCGCCGCGTGCCAACCGAGACCGTCAACGGTCGTCGTCCGCGGCTTGTATTCGCATCCGACCCAGCCGCGATAACCAATCGCGTCGAGATGACGGAACAGGAAGGGGTAGTTGATCTCACCGGTGCCCGGCTCGTTGCGGCCGGGATTGTCGGCGAGCTGAATATGCTCGATGCGCGCCAGGTATTTTTGCACGGTGCGGGCGATGTCACCCTCCATCACCTGCATGTGGTAGATGTCATATTGGATGAAGAGATTGCTCGAGCCCACGTCGGCGATGAGCTGCGCCGCCTGCTCGGTACGGTTCAGGAAGAAGCCGGGGATATCGAGCGTGTTGATCGGCTCGACCAGGAGCTTGATTTGCTCCTTGGCGAGCGCGTTGGCGGCAAAGCGCAGATTGTTGACCAGCACCTCGTTCAATTCGAGCGGATCGGCGTCGCGCGGTGCGATACCGACCAGGCAATTCAACTGCCGACAGTCGAGCGCCTTGGCGTAATCAATGGCGCGAAAGACACCGTCGCGGAATTCATCGACCCGATCGGAAAAGATCGCAATGCCGCGCTCGCCTCGCGCCCAATCGCCGGCGGGGAGATTGTGCAGGACCTGGATCAAGCCGTGCTTATCAAGCTGCTCACGCAGCTCGGCTCTATCGAAGTCATAGGGGAACAGATATTCGACGCCATTGAAACCGGCGGCCTTGGCGGCGGCGAAGCGCTCCAGGAACGGCAATTCCCCGAACAGCATCGTGAGATTGGCAGCAAATTTCGGCACAATCCAACTCCTTACTCGGCGGGCAGCAATTTGCCGGGCTGGCGCGCATCAACGCGCGGCGGCACCTCGTCCAGCGGCAAGTCGAGCAGTTCCTCGAACTCCACGACGTTGTCGATCTCGGTACCCATCGCGATATTGGTCACGCGCTCGAGGATGAACTCGACCACGACCGGTACCCGATACTTCGCCATCCATTCGCGCGCGGTCGCGAATGCCGCCTGCGCATCGTTCGGGTCGGTGACGCGGATCGCCTTGCAGCCGAGGCCTTCGGCGACCGCGACGTGGTCGACGCCGTAAGAGCCGATCTCGGGCGCGTTGATGTTCTCGAACGACAATTGCACCTGGTAGTCCATGTCGAAACCGCGCTGCGCCTGGCGGATCAGGCCGAGATAGGAATTGTTCACGACGATATGGATGTACGGCAATTTGAACTGCGCCCCGACTGCGAGCTCCTCAATCAGGAACTGGAAATCATAGTCGCCCGAGAGCGCGACGATTTCGCGATCCGGATCGGCGGCGCGCACGCCGAGCGCGGCGGGGAGCGTCCAACCCAGGGGTCCCGCCTGCCCGGCATTGATCCAATTGCGCGGATGATAGACGCGCAGGAATTGCGCGCCGGCGATCTGCGACAGTCCGATCACGGTGACGTAGCAAGTGTCGCGGCCGAAGGCACGGTTCATCTCCTGATAGACACGCTGCGGCTTGATCGGCACATCGTCGAAGTGGCTCTTGCGCAGCATCGTGCGCTTGCGGTCCTGGCATGAGGCCGGCCACGCCTGTCGCTCGCGGAGCTTTCCGGATTTCCGCCATTCCTTCGCAACACTGACGAACAGTTCAAGCGCCGCCTTGGCGTCGGACACGATGCCGAGGTCCGGATTGAACACGCGGCCGATCTGTGTCGGCTCGATGTCGACATGCACGAAGGTGCGACCCTTGGTGTAGGTCTCGATCGAGCCGGTGTGCCGGTTGGCCCAGCGGTTGCCGATGCCGAGCACGAAATCGGATTGCAGCATGGTGGCATTGCCGTAGCGGTGGCTGGTCTGCAGCCCGACCATCCCGGCCATCAGCACGTGGTCGTCGGGGATCGCGCCCCAGCCCATCAGCGTCGGTACCACGGGCACGTTGACGGTTTCGGCAAAATTCACCAGCAGTTCGGATGCATCGGCGTTGATGACGCCGCCGCCGGCCACGATCAGCGGCCGCTCGGCCATATTCAGCATTTCGAGCGCGCGCTCGATCTGCGCGCGCGTCGCGATCGGCTTGTAGACCGACAGCGGCGCATAGGTCTCGTCGTCAAATTCGATCTCGGCGAGTTGCACGTCGAGCGGCAGGTCGATCAGCACGGGACCCGGACGCCCCGAGCGCATCAGGTGGAACGCCTGGCTGAACACGCGCGGCACGAGGCCAGGCTCGCGCACCGTGACCGCCCATTTCGTCACCGGCTTTGCGATCGACTCGATATCGATGGCCTGGAAATCCTCCTTGTAGAGCCGCGCCCGCGGCGCCTGCCCGGTGATGCAGAGGATCGGAATGGAATCGGCGATCGCCGAATAGAGCCCGGTGATCATATCGGTACCCGCCGGACCCGACGTGCCGATGCAGACACCGATGTTGCCGCACTTGGCGCGGGTGTACCCCTCCGCCATGTGGGAGGCGCCCTCGACATGACGCGCGAGGATATGCCGGATCGAGCCACGCTTCTTCAGCGCCGAATAGAGCGGATTGATCGCCGCGCCGGGAACACCGAACGCGCAAGCTACCCCTTCTTTCTCGAGAATACGCACCGCCGCATCGACCGCCCGCATCTTCGCCATGTCGCGCCTCGCTGATGTTGCATCGGCGTGATGATCACGGGAGCGATCGACAATCTCAACGACGCTGATTTTGTTTCCCACGATACGGAATGAACGGCGAAAAACCGCGCTGGATCAAACGATTGGAGCGCCGACGGAATGAAAGCATACGACAGCCGCGCGCGGACAGATCGTTTCACTCGCAGCAATGACGACGGAGAGTCCCTGATTCAAATGTCAAACAGCCTTCCGCTGTCATCGTCCGCCACCGGGTCGGCGCAAAGCGCCGCCCGATGACAGGCTCCGGCGGACGATTCAGTGTTCCAGAGGCGGCGGTGCTTGAACCGCTGGGCCGCCGGGTACTGGATGCCCCCTGGGTTCACGACACAAGTGCAACACCTGCTAAGGTGTTGTGGCGATGGGACGGTGTTATGGCCAGCTCAGCCTTGAAGAGCGCGTTGAGATCTACCGCCTGCATGCAGGCGGTAGATCTCAGAACCAAATTGCGTCTGCGCTTGGCCGGGCGCCGTCGACGATCAGTCGGGAACTGCGGCGCAACTCCCGGCCGACCAAGGTTTGGGCGGGCGGCTACGAGCCGGTCCGGGCGCAACACCTGACCGAGCGCCGGCGACGATGGGATTGCCGCTTCAAGCTGGCGCGCCAGCCAGACCTGCGGGACCGCGTGGGCAAAGGCCTTGCGATGGGACATTCCCCAGAGCAGATCGCAGGCCGACTGGCGCTGGAGCATGGTCGCGTGGTCGTCAGCCATGAGTCAATCTATCGTTTCATCTATCATCGCACGGCCCAGAAGGATTATTGGTATCGCCTGCTGCAGCGTCACAAAAAAAAGCGAGGCCGACGCGGACGCAGCCGCATCAGCGTCATCAAGCACCGGCGCGCGATCGCCGAGCGACCCGCCGAGGCTGAAGGTCGCGGAACGCCGGGCCATTGGGAAGCCGCCTTCATGCTGTTCGCCCGATGTGGCCAAGGCTTGCTGGTTCTCCACGAACGACAAACCCGCTTCAATATCGTTCACCGCCCACGCGATCGAAAAGCCGTCCTCACCGCTCGGACCATCACGCGTCAGCTCGGCAGATTTCCAGGGGCGATGCGCAAAACCATCAGCTTCGACAACGGGAACGAGTTCGCCGAGCATCACAGGCTTCACCAAACCCTCGGCCTCCAGACCTTCTTCTGCGACCCCCATAGTCCCTGGCAAAAGGGCGGCGTGGAAAACGCGATCGGACGACTACGACGGTTCCTGCCGCGCAAAGCTGACCTCAACCTCATCACGGCAGCCGATCTCAGGCGGCATGTTCTCCGCCTCAACAACACCCCACGCAAATGTCTGGACTTCAAAACACCCGCCGAGGCATTCTCCGACCTCAAATCAACCGTTGCACTTCAATCGTGAATCCATCCCCCCCGGCCTGCGCGGGGCATGACGGTGGAGTGAGGGATGGATACGAGTCCGCATTCTCGCGGCATGTGGTGCCCGAGGTTTGCGTTCGTTTCACCCTCTCATTGAGCAGAGGGCGCAGGGAAAGCCGGGTGCCGATTGCACCCATGGGTCCCGTGCAAAGAAAGCACGGGGTAGGACCACAGGTTCAACCGGATTCACTCCGGCTTTCCCTGCACAATGGTTTTACGGCTCGGGCTTGCGAACACGTGGGTCATCGCCGCGTACCAATGAACTCCTGCCGCGTGCAGTGGCAGGAGTGTAACTGGCCGTACCGTAGTGCTACCTGACGCCTCAGCGCCAGGTTGCCGGTTCGCAGGGAGGATTACTCCACGCACCTCCGGCAAACTGGCCAACGTCTGGAGCCCGGATGCAGTGAACGACGCGGGAGGGATGGATGACAGCACCGTTTCTGTCGCGCCACGCCGCCCTGGTGCCTGAGCCCCGGGTTGCCGGTTCGCAAGGAGGATTATTCCACGGACCTCCGGCAAACTGGCCAGTGTCTGGAGCCCGGATGCAGTGAACGACGCGGGAGGGATGGATGACTGCGCCGTTTTTGTCGTACCACGCCGCCATGGCCGGACTAGCGAACATGGCCACAGCGATCAGTGCTGCCGAAAAGAGCTTACTCATTGCGTCCTCCTTTGATTTGCCTCGGGCCTCGGACGAATAAGTGTCTGGAAATTTATGGCACCGACCTGGCCCGAGCGATGCTGCGCCAACAACCTGAGTGAACCTAAACGTTAGCGCTGCTCCCCAGCGGCGGACTATGCATTTTCGGCAATTGAACGGATCGACGTCGCATTTTTCGTTGCAGGTGCCATCTCGCGACCGTCTCGAATCGCCCGTCGGGCCCGGGGGTGTCCGTATTGACCGCTACAGGAACGCCGCGATGTCGGCTTCTGGCCCCGTAGCTGTCCGATTTAAGCGGACGGAGTTTGTCTGCTCCGCCCCGGTCGTTCAGACGTCAACCGGCTCTGCTATTGCGAGCGCATCAAGGCGGACAAACCGACTCAGTTCAACCGCAGTTCCGTGATGTGCCGCGGATCCGGGCTCAGCTCATTACGCTCCACGCGCTTGACGAGATCCGTCAGCACAGCATTGGCCGTGCGCGGCAGACCGATCTTTTCGCCCTCGCGCACCACGAAACCATTGAGGAATTCGATCTCGGTGCGCCGGCCCTTCTGTACGTCTTGGCCCATCGAGGGATGCGGCTCTGAAGAGGTGCACTTGCCGTCCTTGAAGCGCTGCTCGTCGCACACGCAGCGCCGTCGCGTCGCCCTCCCCGGCATGCGCGATCGTCTCGGGCGATGCGACTGATAGTCTGCAATGGCTGGAGCCTGTTCAGTGATGCTTCTATCCGTGACCATCAGAACCAAGGCGCGACATAATCGGTCGCGATCAGCGCAGGCGGGAAGATATCGCGCTTTCCCCCACGGCATCTATTCGCTCTGCTGGCGCCCGGTCTTGATAGCGAGCGAGGTTTCGCACCATTTGGCGATCCGCAGCAGCTTCAGGTCTTCGCCGAATGGCGCGACAAGCTGGATTCCCCTGGGCAGGCCGCTCGGCCCGATGCCGGCAGGCAATGCGATCGCCGGAACCCCGAGAGTTGTCCAGGGCACGCACAGGCCAGGGTCGCCGGTATCAGACAATCCTTCCGGCGCTTCACCTGTTGCTGCGGTCGTAAGAACACCGTCGAAGCCTGCGAGCGCGCGGGTGAAATCGGCGCGGAGCGCAAGCTGCCTCGCGCGGGCGGAAATATACTCGGTCGCGGAAATCGACGCGCCGCGTTCGACGAGGGCCTTAAGTCGGGCGCTGGTCTTGTCCGGGAAACGTGTGACGAGAGCACCGAAATTCGCCGCCCCTTCCGCGCCGCAGAGCGTAGCCGAGAGGCCTGGCAGTTGCTCGAACTCCGCAGGCAACGTAAACGGCTCGACGATCGCTCCGACATCTCTGAAGAGAGCGGCGACTTGCGCGAGCAGCGCGCTTTGGCTTTCGTCCAAGGCCGGCGTTGCCGCCGGACGAAGCCACGCGATCCGCGGTGCGGGAAAAGGATCAATGCCTTCAGGGTAAATCTGAAGCGGCGCCTGCCGAGAAGCACCGGGGCCACCCGCCAGCAGCGCCAGCAGATACGCGGCGTCATCCACGCTGCGGGCGAACAGGCCGAGATGGTCCAGGGATTGCGAGAGCGGATGGACGCCCTTCAGACTGATGGTGCCGAAGCTGGGTTTTAATCCCACCACACCACAATAGGCGGCAGGTCGCAGGATCGAACCCAGAGTCTGCGTGCCCAGCGCCGCTTGCACCGATCCGCCTGCAACGGCCGCTGCAGAGCCGGAGGAAGAACCGCCGGGCGTGTGCCTTGGATTCCAAGGGTTGCGGGTCGGGCCGGGTTCGCGCCATGCGAATTCGGTGGTGACCGTCTTGCCGAGAACCGTCGCCGAGAGATCTTTCAGGCGGCTGACGACCCAGGCATCCTCATTCGGCTGGTGATCTGCATACACCGGCGAACCGTAGGTGGTCGGCATATCGGCCGTGTCTATAAGATCTTTCACACCGACCGCGACACCTGCGAGTGGCCCATTTCCCGCTGAAGCGATGGGCGGTTCGGACGGCAAATAAGCGAAGGCGCGAAGATCAGGTTCGACAGCCGCGGCGCGCGCGTGACTGGCCGCAATCAGGTTCTGCGCTTGTGCCGCGCCCCCAGCGATCATGCTGATGATTTCGAGGAGGCCAGAATGGTCTTGCGCGAAGTTCATGTTCGGAAGGGCCCATAACCAAGGTGAGGAAGGTCAAAAGGCAAACGGCTCCGGGGTCAGCCCGAAGCCGTTGCGACGAAGATCGGCGAAGGTCAGTTCGTGGATATCGCCTTTTCGATATAGGTTCTCGGAACGAAGGTCTTGTAGTCAGGCTGGGCGGCGAGATTGCCGAGCGCGATCTGCGTCTCGAGCGCAAGCTTCAGCGCGTCGGGCGTGATATCGACACTGGTGGGGTAAACGTTGTCGGCAAGCATGCGCTTTACCGCCGCTTCCACCACGGCAGGCTCAAGATTCGGGAATTCCTTCTGCGCGATTGCCACCGTGCGCGCCTCGTTCTTGTGCATGAAACGCACCGCCATTTCGAGGCCATTGGTCAGCCGCTGGGCAAGGTCCGGATCGACATCGTTGCGCGCGGTGATGGTAGAGAAGGCATAGGCGCCGTACAGTTTCGGGAAGCCGACCACCACCTTCATGCCCTTGGCCACCACCTGGTCGAGGCCAGGCTCGTACATGACCGCCACTTTGGCCTGGCCGGCGACGAAGGGACCGGGCTCGGTGCCGAGCGGAACCTGAATCATCTCGACGTCCTTGCTGGCATCCATGCCGTTTTCCTTCAGCAGCTTGATGAACAGTGAGGTGCTGGTGGTCGGCATCAGCCCAGTTACGATCTTCTGGCCTTTGAGATCTTTCACACTGTCGAACTTGAAGTCGGGCGTGGCGGCGATCCATACGGCAGCGCCATTCACGACGTTGGCGATCGTGTTCACCGGTGCGCCCTTGGACGCAGCGATGGCCGTCCATTCGGGTCCATGAAGCGAGAATTGCGCGCTCTTGGAGATCACGGCCGAGAGAGCAACGCTTCCGGAGCCGGCGCTTTCCTTGTTGAGATCAAGCCCCTGCTTTTCGAAAAAGCCCTCGTTCATGCCGACATAGAGTGGCAAGTATAGCAGGGATTGAAACGCCTGAGAGATGGTCGCCTTCTTCATCTCGGCGGAAGCCGGCCCTGCTGCGGTTATGCCGAGAGCAAGAGCGAGGGCAACGGAAAGAGTGCTCAGTTTCGGAAGTCGCCGTCTCATTTTTGGAAGTCTCCTGAAAGAGGATCAAACGTTGATCTGCGTGCCGCCCTGCTGTTGCTTCCACGGAAGCAGCCAGTTCTCGATGACCTCGACCAAGTGGTAGAAAAGAAAGCCAACGAGCATCAGCGTGAACAGGCCGGCCCACACCGTATTGAGATCGTAAAGACTCGAGGCCACGTAGATGACGTGGCCTAGACCATGCTGGGAGGAGATGAATTCCCCCACGACCGCGCCCACCAGGGCGAATCCGATATTGATGCGGAAGGTGGCGATGATCGCGGGCAAGGTCGAGGGCGCGATCACCCGCTTGAAGATCTGCTGCTTGGACGCGCCCATGGAGAAAAGCAGCGCCTGGAGATCTTTGTCCGCGTCCTTTGCCGCCTGGTAGGCGGTGATGAGAGCGACGATGGAGGTGAGCGAGATCGCGAGCGCGACCTTCGATAGCAAGCCGGTGCCGAACCACAGGATGATGATTGGTGCCAGCGCGATTTTCGGCACCGAATTGATGGCCGCGATGAACGGTTCCACCAGCCGCGCCACGAACACCGAATACCACAGCGCAAGGCCGATGACCGAACCGATCACGGTACCGAAGGTAAATCCCAGGATCGCCTCGAATATTGTGTAGCCGGTATCAGCAAAAAGGGAGCCGTTCGCGATGGAACCGATGAGGTTGCGCAGAACACCGCTCGGCTGACCAACAAGGAAGCCCGACAACCATCCCCATCGCACCGCCGCTTCCCAAAGCAGGAAGAAACCGACAACAGCGAGTATCTGAAGAGCGCTTCGCCCGATAAGGGAATCGAACACATTACGGCGCTTTTTCTCGCGTGGGCGAGCGGGCGCCGCGGTTTTTACAACTTGAGCCGTTTCCGTCATGCACTCTTCCTGGTCTGGATATCGAGCTCCGCACAGAGCGTGTGGAAATAACCGGAGAAGCGTGGATCGCTTCGCGCTGCGATCGGAGAATGTTCGTTCAGCGCGATGTCGTGAACGGCCTTGACTCGCGCCGGACGTTGACTGAGCACGACCACACGTTTGGAAAGCGCCACTGCCTCATCGATGTCGTGGGTCACGAGGATCACGGTCTTGTGAAAGGTTTCCACCGCCTCCATCAGGATGCCCTCGAGATACAGCCGCGTCTGATAATCGAGCGCCGAGAACGGCTCATCGAGGAGCAGGATGTCGGGATCGAGCACGAGAGTGCGGATCAAGGCCACGCGCTGACGCATACCGCCGGACAGCATCTTGGGATATGAGTTCTCAAAGCCGGAAAGACCGAACGTGCTGAGATATTCCCTCGCGGTATCCAGAGCCCGTTTTGGATCGATGCCCTTGGTCTCAAGGCCGAGCAGAACGTTGTCCAGCACCGTGCGCCAAGGGAAAAGCAGATCCTTTTGCATCATATAGCCCACGCGACCGCGTAAGCTTTCCACTTCCTGGCCGCGATAGAGCATGACGCCATCATCGGGATCCACAAGGCCGGCGATAATATTGAACACCGTCGTCTTGCCACAGCCACTCGGGCCAATGATGCTGACGAAATCACGCTCATGGATATCGAAGGTTAAGCCGTCGAGAACCTGCGTCGCAGCTTCCTTTCCGGGAAAGCTCTTACGGATGCCGTTCAAACGAAGTTGCACTTTGGGCGATGACATGGTGTCTCCTGTCCACCATGCACTTCAAGCAACCACCGTGCCAAACTCGACGGCATAAGTGCGTAAGAAATTGCGCTGTTGAGCGTGCGTTCCGGCCGGATGGGCTTCTTGCTGCCTTTGATTCGAGCACGTGCTGCCTTTTTGCAGCCAGCCCGATTCACGGGGACGAAGTTTGTCCGCTCCGCCCCCGGTAACATCAATTTGTTCTGCTATTGCGAGGGCGTGAAGGCGAACCTTGGAGCGAGCGTCTTGCCCCAGCCGGCGACGCCGGCATGTCTGAAGCGGTGGGAAATTCAGTCTTCGGATGAACTTGTCGCCAGGCTGCCGACGACCATCTTTCTCAATCCGCGGCGCAGCTCTGTTACATTTTTCGCACCGTTCACTTGCTCGAATTGCCGCTGGGCTTCGCGCCAGAGAGGGGACGCTTCAGCGTGAAGACGACGTCCTTTTTCGGTGAGTTCGATGAGTCGGCTTCGACCGTCGGTGGGTGACGGCCGGATTTTGATCAGGCCATCGCGCTCCAAAAAGCCGGCCATTTTCCCCATCGCCGTCCGTTCGATGTCGAGGCGTTCGGCAAGGGCATTGATCGCTGCACTCCCCACCTGACTGAGGACCGCCAGGGTTAGAAATTGCGTGATGCGCAGGCCAGTCGGCTCAAGATGAGCATCGTAAAAGCGGGTGATCTGCCGGCTCGCCTTCCTCATGGCGTTGCAGTTGCACTCGTCGACCCTGAGCGGTTGGTTGGCCAGCAGCATCTTTCCCCCTCGCGATCTCCGTTGATGGTCCGAATCTTCAGCGCCTTGTCAAACGAAGACATGGCGGTATTTTTCGATGAAAGCCGGCACCGAAAGCGCGGGCGTCCCGGTGATCTTTTCGACGTTGTCGTTCGTGCCCGCGAAGATGCCATCCCGATAGTTCTGCGCGACTTCGACGAGGTGCTGCACCAGGAACGGGGGAAACTTGAGCACTTGCTCCATGTTCTGCTTGAACTCCTCGATCGATGTCGGCGCATACTCGATGTTGGCGCCAAGGACCTTGCTCATGGCGGCGGCGATCTCAGCATGGTTCATCTCGACCGGGCCATGAAGCGTGTAGGTCTTGCCCTCGTGGCCTTTTGGATTGGCCAGGATGTGGGCGATGACTCGCCCCTGGTCGTCGCTGGCGATGGGCGCGTGACGGCCGTTCCCGAATGGGAATTCGATCTTCTTCCTGGCCCAGATATCCTTGCCGAGATGCGGGTAGACAAGCCAGTCGGCGAAGAAGGTGGGACGGAGATGGGTCGTCGCGACACCTGACCAATCGAAGATCCGCTCGGCCACCCAGTGGTCCTGCGCAGCATGGCTTCTCGCCTCTCGGCGCGCCGAGATCTGCGACATGTTGACGATTGCAGTAACGCCCGCCTCCTTAGCGGCCTGTGCGAAATAGGCTGAAGCGCCGACGATTCCCGGCGCGATCGGATGAAGGAAATAGGCCGATCGGACGCCTTCCATGGCCGCACGGATGCGGTCGATGTCGGTGAAATCACCGACCGCGATATCGACACCGCGAGCCCGCAGAGCAGCGGCGCGTTCACCGTTCGAGCGCACATAGGCCCGCACGCGCCTGCCCATCTTGAGCAGTTCGTCGATGGCAGCACGGCCGGTGCGTCCGGTAGCACCGCTCACAAGAACCTCAGCCTCACTCATGACAAGCATCCTTCCGTTGAGAGCATATGTCCGTAAAAATAGAGGTATATGCTCTTATCGCAAGCCCCTCCGGACTAATTTGCTGCCGCCATCTAATTCACTCTATTTTTCAGCTAGATAAGCCCTCGAATTCGGATGCGACCGGCGGGAATGTCAACGCCAGTGCCGGCCTGCTCCGCTCTTGCGAGCGCACCTCAGTTCAGCCGCAACTCAGTAATGTGCCGCGGATCCGGGCTCAGCTCATTCCGCTCCACGCGCTTGACGAGGTCCGTCAGCACGGCATTGGCCGCACAGGCGAGGCCGATCTTCTCGCCTTCGCGCCACGAAACCGTTGAGGAACTCGATCTCGGTGCGGCGGCCCTTCTGCACATCCTGGCCCATCGAGGGACGCTGCTCTGAAGAGGTGCGATTGCCGTCCTTGAAGCGCTGCTCGTCGCAGACCCGCATCGCCGTCTCGTCGCCTTCTCCGGCGCGCGCGATCGTCTCAGGCGGCCGATGCTGTGCGCTTGCCTCGACGCCGCTTTTGTGAAGGGTTTCGGATGCTGGCCGCTTGAAGACGGCGCCGCGCGTTCGGCGGCCGAAACCCTTCACAATAGCAGCCCTCAGCTCCGCTTAGATTTGCGATAACGACCTGCATCTGAACAACTTTGCCTACGAATGCGACATTTTATCTACCTCACGTCATATATCGCCCGGCGTCAATATGGATCGTCTGCCCGGTAAGATACTCGGTTTCCATGATCATTCTAACCGCAGGCCAGATTTCGTCGGGACGTCCAAAACGGCCGAGCGGGAGGCTCTTGTCCGACTGATGCGCAGCACGATTGATCACGGTGGCAATGAGCGACGGAGCGATGGCATTTGCCGTAATTCTATGTTCGCGAAGATACGTCGCGTAGTAGTGCATCAACCCCTCCATTCCGGCCTTGGATGCTGCGTAGGCTGCCGAGATGATTCCCCCCGTCCTCGCGGCCCCTGAAGACATGAAAATCAGCCGGCCACCATTTTTCATCATGCGAGGTATGGCCGCCTGCGAGACCAAAAATGCAGAGAGTAGATTGAGCTTCAACACTTGGTCGAATGCATCGGACGTCAGGCTTTCAAGGGGAATCTTCTCGCCAACCCCGGCGTTGTTGATGACACAGTCGAGCCTTCCATATTGATCGACGGCCGCTGATATAAGTCCGCGAGCATCCGCCTCAACGCTTACATCACCTTGCACTGCTATAGCCTGCCCCCCTGCGTTGACGATCGACGCGACGACCTCCTCCGCGGCGTCATGAGACCTGGCGAAGTTAATTACCACAGGGTGGCCCTCTCGAGCGCAATCAACGGCAACCTGCCTGCCAATCCCCCGAGATGCACCGGTGATGAGCGTCACTTGTCTGTCCACGTTTCCATACCTTTGATTTGGGATCAGTTCGTCTAAGGCGCGCTTTGCGAAGAACCGCCAACGGGGCGAAGTGTCGATCACGTTTGAGTAGGGACCGCAGCCTTGCACCTCGGTCTCGAGTTGCGCCGTCCAGCGACCACGCGAGGATAGCCAGTCCGATCAATCGCCGATCTGCAGGATGCTGCGAAAGACGATGGTAATTTCTGAAGCGATTTGAGAATCGTCGGATGGAGCGAACCTGCCAACCGAGGCCGGACGAAAGATCAGCCGCTGCTGCAAGAGTGCGACGACCGAGCGGACAGCCAAGTCGACCCGCTCTTCGGACATTATCCGACGTTTCGGCAGTTTCTGACGCAGGATGGCTGATACGCGGGTCGAAACCAACGCAATCAGTGCTCCAGCCCCTTCGTAGATTTCTTGATCGTCGAGAAGGAGCGTTGATCGCAACATGTGCTGCCTGCGAGAATAGTGCCTGGTGAGGTTTCGCAGGATCAGCCGTATCGAGTCGTCGAGCGACAAATCCTTGTGAGCATCTGTACTCAAGCTCTCTTCGATTTGCGTAACTTGCTGGTTCCGGAAAGATTCGTGCAGAGCCACGAGGATACTGCGCTTGTCCTTGAATCTCGCATAGATCGAGGCTGGCACGCACCCGGCCCGCGCTGCGATTTCCGGGATGGTAATGTCGTCGAACGATCGGCCGTCCAAGAGGACGTTCAGCGCCTGTACGATGTCGGCCAATCTCTGTTCGCTGCGCGCCTGCTTTGGGGCGTTGACGCGCGCGAGCTTCGAAATTGCCGCCAGACCCTGAGGCTGTTCAGCTCCGATTGGTGATGCGTTTCTTGGTTTGGCCACTCAGCGTCCCGTCCGGTTCGATCCAGTTTGATGAAGCAATATACCGCAGGCAGTTCGGCCTTGACCAATCTAGAATTAGAATCTAAATCTATTTTTCTCCGGCCGCAAGGGCCTTCGCTTGCTGAGCAGCCGCCCTCCCCAATCGACGTTGAGGCGCCCTACTCCACAGATCGAAATTCGAGGACTTCCATGATCAGAATCGACACATCGCCCGCGGATGTCGGGATGGACGAGGAAAAGCTGACGCTCCTCCGGGAAGATATCGAGACGGACATCGAAAGCGGCCTGTCCGATGGATCGGTCATCCTCATCGCACGCCGGGGAAAAATCGTGATGCATGAAGCGATTGGTTTTGCGGATCGAAAAGCCGGCCGGAAGATCAAGACAGACGACGTACTCCCCGTCATGTCGCTAACCAAACAGCTCACGGCCGCCACCGTCTTCCGCTTTATCGATCGCGGACAGGTGACGCTCACCACACGCATCGCCGAGGTGATTCCGGAATTCGCCTGCAACGGCAAAGAGCGAGTGACGATCCGTGATACCCTGAGCCATCAGGCTGGACTCCCGATGCAACATCCCGTCGAGGATTGGAGCCAAGGGAACGAAGCATACGTGGCCAAGATATGCGCGATGCCGCCCGAATTGGCAGCGGACGGTGTCGTAAACTATCATGCCGGTGCGGCCCATGCGATCCTGGGGGAAGTCGTGCGACGGCTCGATGATCGGAATCGATCATTGACGCAGATCATGGCCGACGAAATCCTGGTCCCGACCGGCATGACCGACACCGCGCTGACATTGATCGGCCGGAATGATCTGGCCGACCGATCCGCACCTATCACAATGTGCGACGACTCCAAAGAGACGATCCCTCAGCAAGATATCGAGCGCATCGCGGAAATCTGCGCCACGGTTGAATTTCCCGCTGGAGGCGCCGTGTCTACGGCTTACGATCAATATCGCTTCGCGGAGATGTTCAGACTGGGCGGAGCCCTGAACGGCGTGCGCGTGCTTTCTCCGGCGATCATAAAGGCGGCGACGACGATCCAGACAGGGACAAAGCTGAGTGGCCTCTACAAGGCATCCGCCGAGAACAATTTTACCGAGCCATTTCCCGCGAACATCGGTCTGTCGTTTTACGTGCGAGGCGAAGGCGTATTCCTTGCCAGCATGGGTACGTTGAGTTCACCGAGCACTTTCGGCGGATCCGGCTTTGGCGGGCAACTGTTTTGGGTGGACCCGGAAAGACAACTGACATTCGTCCATCTCGTGGTCGGGTATCCGCAGCTCTACAAATCACGAAAGCGTTCGCAGCGACTTTCCGACCTCGTCATCTCCGCCGTATCGGACTGAAGCACGAAGCCGACTCGCGCTCAGCGTCGCGTACTGCCGCCAGGCGGTGAGCATGTGCGTAACAACTGGAGATCAAGAATGTCGAGCTATAGAATCGTCGCTGGGGTAATTGCCCTAACTTTCGCTTGCGGTCTCGGCTCACTCGCGGCAGCGGAATATCCTTCGAGGCCAATCCGGCTTGTGGTACCGGCCTCCGCCGGGAGCAGCGCAGACTTGGGCGCGCGCGTGTTCGCCAAGAAGCTCTCCACGATCCTCGGTCAATCGTTGGTTATCGAGAACAAAGTGGGCGCTGGAGGGCGCATCGGAGCGGCAGACGCAGCGCGAGCCGCTCCGGACGGATACACGCTGTTGTATGGCACTTCCATCACTCATGCTCTCTATCCCGCACTCATCAAATCGCTCCCATACGACCCTTTCAGGGATTTTGTGCCTCTCGGGCAGATCTTCTGGTTTGCCACGATGATCGTTTGCAATTCGCAAATGCCGTTCACCGAACTAAAGGGACTGATCGAGTTCGCAAGAGGAAATCCCGAGAAGCTCTCATTCGCCAATTCAGGGATAGGTGGCGGCAATCACTTCAGTGGCGAGTTGTTCGCCAAGGCGGCGGGCATCAAGGTTCAGCACATTCCCTTTCGAGGTAATGCGCCCGGCATCCAGGCGGTCGTCGCGAATTTCGTGAGTTGCACGTCCCAGACTGAAGTGAAGTCCTTCGTGGAAGCTGGCCAAATCCGCGCTTTTGTCACCACCGGTAAGGATCGTGATCCACGCTTTCCGGACCTTCCTACCGTGGCACAGGCGGGATTGCCAGGCGCCGAGACGACTTGGTGGCACGCGCTTTATGCGCCCTCCGGAACGCCAGCACCGATCGTTCAAAGACTCGAAGAAGCGGTAAGGGAAATCTCACGTGACGCCGGCATAGCCGGTCAGACGAGCGAGATCGGCCTTGTCCCACAATATCGCAGCCCAGAGGAGGTCACGCAGCGCACGAAAGACGACATTGAGCTATTCAGCAGGGTCGCCCGCGAGGGCGACATACACCTTGATTAGGCTCATCGAGAAACGGGCGACATACCGCGGACGTGCGGCGCATCGACAACTGCTGTTGAGGGCACATTGGGGAAGATTTCTCATCAGCTTGTATCTGAGCACAGCAGATTATCTTCGAGAAACCGGACCGATGGCTCCGTGCTGACGGTCGATTTCTTGTAAACATGATGCCAGGAGAATTGAGATGAGCATGAAGCTAGGTGCCGTCCGAAAAGCGGTTGGAATTGAAAGTGGCGTAGTCTCCGGGGTGATCAACCTCGAATCACCCGGCGTTGACGCGCCGGGCTGGAGACCACGCCATGACAAGCGTTACCACGAAGGCTTTA
>NZ_JBVAPG010000599.1:0-255 GCF_055413685.1 Bradyrhizobium sp. LeoA1Lang
GTGTCGTGCAGGACAATTTGTCGATCCATAAGCCTGGGGCGCTGTATGAGGCCTTCGCGCCTGCCGAGGCCCGCCGCATCCTGTGCCGCCTCGAATTCCACTACACCCCGAAGCACGCCAGTTGGCTTAACATGGTTGAGTGCGAGATCAGCGTGCTTCAGCGCCAGTGTCTCGGCCGCCGCATCGACGACTCCAAAAGGCTCCGAAACGAGATCGCGGCATGGCAACGGCGGCGAAATAAAACCCGAGCCCGAA
>NZ_JBVAPG010000600.1:0-255 GCF_055413685.1 Bradyrhizobium sp. LeoA1Lang
CGTCGACGTCCATTATCCCGACGCCGCCTGCATCCGTGTCGTGCAGGACAATTTGTCGATCCATAAGCCTGGGGCGCTGTATGAGGCCTTCGCGCCTGCCGAGGCCCGCCGCATCCTGTGCCGCCTCCAATTCCACTACACCCCGAAGCACGCCAGTTGGCTCAACATGGTTGAGTGCGAGATCAGCGTGCTTCAGCGCCAGTGTCTCGGCCGCCGCATCGACGACTCCAAAAGGCTCCGAAACGAGATCGCGGC
>NZ_JBVAPG010000601.1:0-255 GCF_055413685.1 Bradyrhizobium sp. LeoA1Lang
GACAGCGCGAGCGCTACGATTACGAATATCGCCGCAACGGCACCGTCAATCTCTTCGTCACCTTCGATCCGCATCGCGGCTGGCGCAACGTCAAGGTTACAGACCGCCGCGCTGCCGTAGACTACGCGCACTGCATGCGCGAACTCGTCGACGTCCATTATCCCGATGCCCCCTGCATCCGTGTCGTGCAGGACAATCTGTCGATCCATACCGCCGGCGCGCTGTATCAAGCATTTGCGCCTGCCGAGGCCCGGC
>NZ_JBVAPG010000602.1:0-255 GCF_055413685.1 Bradyrhizobium sp. LeoA1Lang
CGTCGATGGCGAGAGGTTTGGCGCGGCGCGGATGCTGGGAGATGACGGCCTTGGCGCCGCGTTCGTCGAGATCGGCGATGATGGCGTTGCTGTCGAACGCCTTGTCAGCGATCAGCGCACCGAAGGCGACCCCTTCGATGAGTGGCGGAACGCCGACCGTGTCGAAGCGCTGTCCGGGCAGCAGCACGAAACGCACCAGATTGCCGAGCGCATCGGTGAGCGCCAGGATTTTGGTGGTCATGCCGCCTTTCGAAC
>NZ_JBVAPG010000603.1:0-255 GCF_055413685.1 Bradyrhizobium sp. LeoA1Lang
AGCAGCCGGTTCTCAAGGGTGAGGTCGGCCACAACTTCCTTCAACGCGGCCGTCTCACGACGCAGATCCTTTACCTCGCCGGAGGTTGCCGCACGTGCCGTATCCCCCGCCAGACGGCGCTTACCAGCTTCGAGGAACTCCTTGGACCAGCCATAATACATCGAGGCGGCGATGCCTTCTCGGCGGCAAAGTTCGGAGATGTTCTCCTCGCCCCGAAGTCCTTCCAGCACGATGCGGATCTTCTCTTCTGCCGAG
>NZ_JBVAPG010000604.1:0-255 GCF_055413685.1 Bradyrhizobium sp. LeoA1Lang
TTATACCATCTATAAAACGTGGCGCGTGGGATCCCGAGCTTGTCCAGCGTGCGCTTGGCCGGCAGATGCGACTGCTCGACCAACTGGATGATCTCGGCCTTCTCGGACGCAGGGTATCTCATGCCTCGTCCTCCCCATCCCCGTTCATGCTTTTTTTGAGCAGCCGGTTCTCAAGGGTGAGGTCGGCCACAACTTCCTTCAACGCGGCCGTCTCACGACGCAGATCCTTTACCTCGCCGGAGGTTGCCGCACGTG
>NZ_JBVAPG010000605.1:0-255 GCF_055413685.1 Bradyrhizobium sp. LeoA1Lang
TTATCACGGCAGCGGTCAGATGGATCATGGCTGCGAAGCTTTGATCTGTCTTGTCTGCGCGCAGCGCGATGCGCTTGAATTCCTTGAGCTTGCAGAAGAAGTTTTCGATCAGATGCCGCCATTTGTAGATCTCCTCGTCGATGGCGAGAGGTTTGGCGCGGCGCGGATGCTGGGAGATGACGGCCTTGGCGCCGCGTTCGTCGAGATCGGCGATGATGGCGTTGCTGTCGAACGCCTTGTCAGCGATCAGCGCAC
>NZ_JBVAPG010000606.1:0-255 GCF_055413685.1 Bradyrhizobium sp. LeoA1Lang
GCTTGCGGAACGTAAGCCACGATCCCATCCTCCTCGCAGGCCTTGAGCGCGTTGCCGTTGTAATAGCCGGTGTCGGCCAGCGCCGTTAAGGTCTCGACGCCGAGTGCGTCCTTCGCGGCCTTGGCCACCTCGTGAAGCTGGCCGGTGTCGTTGCCGTCATTGACGACCTCGCTTGCCACGATCAGCTTATGTTTGTCATCGACGGCGATCTGGACGTTGTAGCCCGCCACCACTTGACCGTTCTTCGACAACAGC
>NZ_JBVAPG010000607.1:0-255 GCF_055413685.1 Bradyrhizobium sp. LeoA1Lang
GCTGTTGTCGAAGAACGGTCAAGTGGTGGCGGGCTACAACGTCCAGATCGCCGTCGATGACAAACATAAGCTGATCGTGGCAAGCGAGGTCGTCAATGACGGCAACGACACCGGCCAGCTTCACGAGATGGCCAAGGCCGCGAAGGACGCACTCGGCGTCGAGACCTTAACGGCGCTGGCCGACACCGGCTATTACAACGGCAACGCGCTCAAGGCCTGCGAGGAGGATGGGATCGTGGCTTACGTTCCGCAAGC
>NZ_JBVAPG010000608.1:0-255 GCF_055413685.1 Bradyrhizobium sp. LeoA1Lang
TTTGGGCGCGCTCCAGGGCCTGGATCGATGGCTTCTCATCGACGCACAAGACAATGGCCTTTGCAGGCGGATCGACATAAAGACCAACAACATCGGCGGCTTTGGCCGCAAATTCGGGGTCGTTGCTATCGCACCAGGATTTGCGAACCGAAAGATCAATCTTGTGCTCGCGCAGGAAGCGCCAGACATATTGAACGTCGACGTCGCCCAGCGCCTCCGCCAGCAGGGGGCCGTTCCAGCGCGCAAACCCGGCAG
>NZ_JBVAPG010000060.1:0-48169 GCF_055413685.1 Bradyrhizobium sp. LeoA1Lang
TTGGCCAGCGATCATCCGATCGCATCAAACAGGCCGGACATATGGATGCAAGCGATCCGATCACCTCAAAAGCTCTTGTGCCACGGGGGCCGTCCACATATGGGTCCCGGGTCAAGCCCGGGACGACGGCGGAGGTCTTGGTTGCGGGCGTCACTTCTCCGTGTCGCTTTGGGGCGCGACGGAGGCGATGCGGACCATGTTGGTGGTGCCGGGGATGCCGAGGGGGACGCCGGCGACGATGATCACGCGCTGGCCGGCGCGGGCAAAGCCATCCCTGAACGCGATGGAGTTGGCGCGGTCGACCATGTCGTCCTGGTCGCGCGCGTCCTCGGCGACGACACAATGCACGCCCCACACGACCGAGAGCTTGCGGCCCGTCGCCAGGTTCGGCGTGATCGCAACGACCGGCACCTTGGGCCGTTCGCGCGCGACGCGGATCGCGGTCGAGCCTGACGAGGTCCAGCAGATGATCGCCGAGAGGTCGAGCGTCTCGGCGATCTGGCGCGCGGCATCCGCGATCGCATCGCCCACCGTCTGCTCCGGCTCGGCGCGCTGCGCGGTGAGCACGCCGCGATAGGTCGGGTCGCGTTCCACTTCCTCGCCGATGCGGTTCATGGTGGTGACCGCTTCCACCGGATATTTGCCGGCGGCCGATTCCGCCGAGAGCATGATTGCATCCGCGCCTTCATAGACGGCGGTGGCGACGTCGGAGACCTCGGCGCGGGTCGGCACCGGCGCCTGGATCATCGATTCCAGCATCTGGGTTGCGACCACCACCGGCTTGCCGGCGCGGCGCGCCATCCGCGTCATCTGCTTCTGCAGGCTCGGCACGCGCTCCAGCGGCAGCTCGACGCCGAGATCGCCGCGCGCGACCATCAGCGCATCGGATGCCTCGATGATGTCGGCCAGCCGGTCGATCGCCTGCGGCTTCTCGATCTTCGCCATTACGGCGGCGCGGCCGCGGATCATCTTCTTGGCCTCGTGGACGTCCTCGGCGCGCTGCACGAAGGACAGTGCGATCCAGTCGATGCCCGTCGTCAGCGCGGCCTCGAGATCGGCGCGGTCCTTCGGCGTCATCGCCGACACCGGCAGGTCGGTGTCGGGCAGGCTGACGCCCTTGCGGTCCGACATCTTGCCGCCGATCACCACGCGCGTCACCGCGCGGTCGGGCGAGGTCTCTTCCGCAATCAGCCGCACCTTGCCGTCATCGAGCAATAGCGCGTGGCCGGGCCGCAGTGCCGCCAGGATCTCCGGATGCGGGAGGTTGACGCGGGTGCTGTCGCCCGGCGTCTTGTCGGAATCGAGCACGAAGCTCTGGCCGTTGTTGAGCTGCACTGAGCCCTCGGCAAAGGCGCCGAGCCGGAGCTTGGGCCCCTGCAGGTCGACCAGGATGCCGATCGGCCGGCCGTAGCTGGACTCGACATTGCGGATGGTCTTCACGAGGTCCCGCATCTTGTCATGTGGGGTGTGGCTCATGTTGATGCGAAAGAGGTCGGCGCCGGCCTCGAACAGCTTGCGGATCATTGCGCTGTCGGAGGAGGCGGGACCCAAGGTCGCGAGGATCTTGATCCGACGTAGTCTTCTCATTGCTTGCTTCCGGGCGGTGCGGCTGGAGGTAGACCAGACGCGCCTGGAGGCGTTCCGCCCGGTGGATTGGGCAGGCCTGGCACTGGGGGAGTCCCCGGTGCGACCCCGCCCGGCATTCCCGGCACCTTCTGCGCCGGCTGCTCGTTGGCTTCGGTCAGTTGTACGGTCCACGCCCGTTGCTCCCCGGTATCGACCTCGAAGAAGCCAGTGCGGTCATAGCCGCGCGCCAGGCAATTCTCGGTGCCGCGAATGGTGAACTCCTTGTCGCGCGAGCACATGAAGGCCTGGCCCGACCATTCGCCGCCGCGGTCATAGTCCAGCGCGTAGATGTAATAATAGCGCGCGACCAGATTGCCCCGCAGCAAGGTCTCGCAGGAGCGCGAGGAGATGTTCCACCAACCCTCGGTGGTCCAGCCCTCCGCGTCCTTGTAGCCGAGCGCGATGCCGACCCGGCTGGCGGTATTGTTGCAGAGCCGGAAATCGGCCGCCGCGGGGCTGGTCCACAGGCACGCCGCCACAAGCGCCAGCACGGGCAGAAGACCGGCAAGCAGACGAGGGGGGAGGGGAAGGGAATCCAGTACGATCATGAGGCGAAGCTACACCGAATCATTGACGATTTCGCGTGGCTCGGCGGCGCCTGTCAACGGAAGGCAGGCGGACTTCTGCCATCGAAAACCGCCGATCCCACCCGATTTCATGCTGTTTTGCGCAGCGATGTGGCAAAATCTGTGACGAATCCCACCTGATATCAATATGCTGGGAATCACAAACCGGGATGACGGCCATGACCATTGACGACAGGACCAGGACCGAGCTGGAAGCCGCCGTTTTCCGGCGCCTGGTCCAGCATCTGCAGGACCGCACCGACGTCCAGAATATCGACCTGATGAACCTCGCCGGATTCTGCCGGAACTGCCTCTCCAACTGGATGAAGGAAGAGGCCGACGCCAAGGGTGTCGCGATCAGCAAGGATGAGAGCCGCGAGGCCGTCTACGGCATGCCCTATGAGGAGTGGAAGGCAAAATACCAGGGCACGGCGACGCCGGAGCAACTGGCCGCGATGAAGAAGGCGCACCCCGGGCATTGAGGCGAGGCCTGTAGCCCGGATGGAGCGCAGCGCAATCCGGGGTCTTTGCCGCGCGCACACCAAGATTCCCGGATTACGCTGCGCTCCATCCGGGCTACGGGCCTGTACCGGGAATCACGGACTTCTCCCGCATCTCTTGTGGGCGCGCTGTGGATGAGCGCGACGTTTCCTTGACGGGAGGCGTCCCAAACTTGAGGGTCATTTCCGACACGCGATGCGTGAGGAGCGCATACCGCTCAGGACGCCTCAACACCAGTTCCATTTCAGGAGTACCCGATGGCCACCTCCGCTGCCGTCAAAGAAGAACCCGCGACCCGATTCGCAAAAGACCAGCTCAAGGCCATCATCGAGCGCATCGAGCGGCTGGAAGAAGAGAAAAAGGCGATCTCGGACGACATCCGCGACGTCTATGCCGAGAGCAAGGGCAACGGATACGACGTCAAAGCCCTGCGCACGATCGTGCGCCTGCGCAAGCAGGATCCGAACGAGCGCCAGGAACAGGAGACGATCATCGAGACCTACATGCAAGCGCTGGGGATGATCTGAGGCCTTAGCCGCGCAACTACACCCCTGTCGTCCCGGGCAAGCGAAGCGCGACCCCGGACACCGCCGTCATTGCGAGGAGCAACGCGACGAAGCAATCCATGTCTCCGCAGGTGGTGGCATGGATTGCTTCGCTTCGCTCGCAATGACGGAAAGGATTCCGTTTCGATGTCAGACAGCGGCGGATTCCCGCCTTCGCGGGGACGACACTGAATTTGCGGAGGCGAATCAGCGCAGTGCGGCGGTGCGGACGACGAAGGAGGTCGTCGGAAGAGTTGCGGTGGCGGAGCCGGTGAAGCTGTCGCAGCTCATGCCCATCATCGGATCGTTTGAGAAGGTCATGTTGATCGCGGCCTGCGGCTTGACGAAATGGGCGCGCATCATGGTCATGTCGGTATCGCCGAGCACGGTGGTCAGCATGGCGTTGCTCGCGCTCGGCGCCAGCATTACCACGCGCATCCAGAGATCGTTGCCCTTGGCGGCGGAGATGCGGGTCGAGGTCGAGATCACGCTGCCCTGACCTTGCGCGCCCTTGGCGACCACGGTGTTGATCTCGGTTGCGGCGGCGCCGGCATTGCGGCTCGGACGGACGCTGCGTGGGACCGGCGCGGAGGCGGCAACGACATTGCTACGGTCAACCGACGAGTTCGCCGGGGCATAGGCGAGCGCTTTGTTGAAATTCTCCGACACGCTGGCAGTGGCCTGCGGATCGGTGGCACCGACCGCCTCGCGTGCCTTGAGGGCTGCGATCTGCGCGGCGGTTGCCTGTTTCGCTGCCGGTAGATCGTCGCCCCAGAAGCCGCGGGCATTGATGATGTCGGCAGGCGTCTCAAGCTTCGGCTCGGACTTCTCGGCGGGCGCCGGCGCTGCCGGCTTGGCCTTTGCGACCGGGACGATCTGGGCGTCGGCTGCGGCGAGCTGGATCGTCGAGGCGAATTGCGGTTTTGCGCGCGGCATCGGCACGGGGTCGGCCGACTTGGAATCGGCAGATCTGGCGGAAGCCAGGACGGGCGCGGGCTTCTCGGCGGCAGCCGGCGTAGCTGCGCCCTCGTCGTCCTCGTCGCTGCCGGCGGCTGACTTGCCCGTGAACAGCGCGGTCAGGAAGCCGCCGATCTTGCCGCCGCCGGAGGAGGCACCATCGCCATTACCGCGCCGCTCGATGTCGGCCCGGGCAAGCTCATAGCCCTTCAACGGGTTGCCATCGGAGGGGACGTGGACGGTGCGGCCGTCCGGGAACACCCTCGCCAACTGGTCATGCGTCATGCGCGGCCAGTGGCGAATCGAGCCGGTGTCGAGGTGAACAAAAGGCGAGCCGGAGGTCGGATAGAAACCGACACCGCCACGCTGTAGGCGCAGGCCGGCATAGCGGATCTGCTCGAGCGGCACGCCGGGAATGTAGAAATCCATCGCATGCCCCAGCATGTGCTGGCTGAAGCGCGCCACCCCGGAGGAGCGGCGGCGGAGCATGGCGTTAGTAGCGGGAGAGCGGTAGGAGGAGATGATGTTGATCGGCTGCTTGCCGTCGACGTCGCGATAGACTTCCCAGAGGATGTCGAAGAGCCGACGATCCATCGTGGTCTCATCCTGGGTGCGCCAGTCGCGCAGGTAATGATTGAGCTTCTTCAGCGCGTCTTCGTCGTAGCGGCCGTCGCGCTTGAAGGTGATGGTGAGGTCTTCGTTCGAATGGGTGTGGTGGAAGGAGAGGGTGCGGGTCTCGTTCAAGGCGGTGGCGTCGTGAACCGATCCGGCGCCTGCAAGCAGCAATAGCGACGTCAGCCCGACCTGACATCCGGCTTTCGGGAACGACAGCAGTTTATAGTGGCGTGTGCGTACAGCCAACACCGATGAGCCCACCCAGTCGTCGAGCGTTCGACCTTTCTTTCGCAGACCCCGGCGAAAGGCGGTGAACGCATTCTTAAAGCGGGACGGTCAACCGAGATTTACCATCCCGTTTCCCAAGTTAGCTCTCACCTAAACTGTTGACTGTGGCGAAAAAGCGCCGCCACCCGCGCCAAATGAATAATGGTTAATGTAATTGATCCCGCCGGGCGGGCGGGATCATTGATTTTGCTCTGGAATCTGGCGCGTTCCGGGAGCGGTGGATTAACGGGTGAACACCCCGCGCGACTGTCCGCGCCCAATCGGAGCGGGCGGCACGGGCTGGCCGCCGCCGAACAGCCGCTCGAAGAAGTTCAGGCCGGAATTGGTGTTTTCGCTGGCGATGCTGACGCCGGGCGGCAGGCTGTTGCGGCTCGGGCGCGAATAGTTCGGCTGCGCATGCGCCACCACTGATTCGAGGTCCTTGCCGCGGTTGTTCTTGAGCAGCGCCAGCATGCCGGCGTCGCGGCCATAGACGTCCTTCCGGAATTGCAACTTGCCGGCATCGTCCACGAACGCGGTCTGGTAGGTGATGTTGACCGGGATCGGGGTCGGGAATTTCAGGTCGATCTCGCTCGAGCCATACATGCTGCGGATCCGCTCGGGCGTCCAACGCTCGTCCGTTGTCGTGATGTTGAGCAGCACGGAAGCGTACTGGTCCGGGTTCTGCACACGCATGCAGCCATGGCTGAAGGCGCGCTCTTCCCTGCCGAACAGGTTCTTGTCCGGCGTGTCGTGCTGATAGACCAGGAACTTGTTCGGGAAGTTGAAGCGGATGCGTCCGAGCGCGTTCGCTTCACCCGGTGGCTGCGAGATGTGAATCGAGCCGTCGCGGCCGTATTCGAGCCGCAGGCCCATCCGCTGCAGCACGGTCGGATCCTGCTGCAGGGCCGGCAGGTATTCGTTGTAGATGATCGACGGCGGCACGTTCCAGGTCGGGTTGACCGTGATGTACTTCATCGTCTCGGTCAGAAGCGGGGTGGCGTGCTGTCCCGGCTTGCCGGTCACGACGCGCGTGGTCCAGACCGGCGCACCGTTCTGCATCACCCGCAGCGTGTAGTCGGGGATGTTGAGGATGACATAGGCGTTGCCGAGGGAAGCCGCGCCAAGCTGGCGCGGCAGCCAGCGCCAGCGCTCCATGTTGACGATGACGGTGTCGATCTGCCTGTCGCGCTTCGGGCTGTTGATCGCCTTCACGGTGCGATCGTCGAGCACGCCGGTAGGCTTCAGCTCGACGCGCCGCTGGAATTTGCGCACGGCTTCGGCGACCTTGGCGTCGTAACGCGTGTCATCCGGATTCTCGTTGATGCCGAGCTTGGCGCGGAGCTGCGGTACGCGCGGATCTTCCGGCACATCCGCCGGCTGCTTTTTGGTGGCGGGCTTGTAGGCCAGCACCGGCCCCTCGGTGATCTCGATCGCCGGGCCATCGCCCTGGCCGCGCAACTCGGCGAGCTTGGCCTTGAGCTCGCGGTAGAGCTTGTGCGGCGGGTTGTAGCTGTCCAGCGCGGCGGAGGCGTCCTTCGCGCCGGTCACGTTGGCGAGGACTTCCGACGGATCGATCGGATGCTCGGGATAGAGGATGTCGGCCGAGACCTGCGACCAGTGCATCCGGCCGCTCTGCGCCTGACGCGCATAATCCAGCATGCTGGCGGTGAGCTTCAGCTCGGCTTCCGCCAGCGCGTCGGGCGAGGAGAAGGCCAAGGCAAACTCCGGCACCGGATAGTCTTCCGGGTTGAGGCCATCGGAGGCGGCGTCCTTGAGCCGCGCGATCACGCCCTTGCCGGTTGCGGTCAGCTTGCCGCCTTGCGTGAACACCGGCGCATAGTCGCGCGCGGAGTAGAACTTCTCGACCGCGGCGCGCTCGTTCTTGCGGTCAAAGGTGCGCAGCGTCTTGCTGGCCAGCGTCTCGCGAAGCTTGTCGGCAACCGGCTGATCTTCCCCCGGCACGTTGCTCGCAGCCTTGACCGGCTCTTTGGCGGGCTCGGCAGCAGGCGCGTTGGCGGTTGCCGGGGCAGGCGCCGTGACGGGCGCAGGAGCTGTGGCGGTCGCAGGAGCGGGCCCGGCTGAAGGCGTCACCGTGGCGGTGTCGTTCTTGACTGGCTCCTTCGCCGTGTCCTTGGGCGCGTCCTTCGCCACGTCGCTCGGCTTCGGTTCGGCGGCGGGCGCGGTGACGACATCGGCCGGCTTGGATTCGAGCTTGGGCTCAGCGGTTTTGGTGGCGGCGTCGGGTTCGCTCGGCGTGATGGCGTCCTTCGTCGCATCCGGCACCGAGGCGGTGGTGTCCAGCTTGATATCGGCCGCGGTCGGCGGCGGAACGTTGGCAGGCTCGGGACGCGGGATTGCGGCGTCGATCGCGAGTTCTGCGGCACTGGCGCGCGGCGCGTCCGACTGGGCCAGCGCTGAGGTCGCGGAGACCGTCAGGAACGTCGCGGCGACGGCCATCAGCACGCGGTCGAATCCGGTACGGCCTTTCGAACAGTCACGCATCGTCACACCCCCTGGGGCGAACTGCCCGGCATTGGAACAGTTCTCACATCATGGTCCTGGAGCCTGATGACGCTTCGTTAGAGCCGTCATCACGCTCGATTTGTTCGAGCATGACCTTCCCGGATCATGCCCTCAGATTGCGCGGAAGCGCCGGCCTCACTCGATCAAAACTGCTTCACGCCTGCACGCAACAAAATCAACGCAGACGATACATACGCCCCCTTCATGCAGCCAGCGCCATGCGGGGCAACTCACGACAAACTGACCTTGATTAACCACTTGCACTCGATCTTGCGCGATTTTTGCCACGCGGCACCCCGTTTGTCTGTCACCCCCAAGCCACGGTTCAATAGGTTCCGGACTGAGCATGCGAAGCCACGACCTAATGCCCGCTCTGGGGCATAAACGCCGATCGGCTCAATTGGTACCGCCGGCGCCGTCGGCGGAGTCATTTGCCGCGGCTTCGTCGATCTTGCGGTAGAGCGTCGAGCGGCCGATCTTCAGGCGCCGCGCGACCTCCGACATCTGCCCGCGATAATGCGAGATCGCGAAGCGGATGATCTCGTTCTCCATCTCTTCCAGTGGCCGCACGTCGCCGCTGCTGGTCAGCATCGAGAGGCTGCCCGCGGCAGGCAACGGAGCGATTGGTATATCATTACCCGATACCATCGCGGGCGCCGTCGACGGGGCGACGATCAGCGGCTCGCCATGCGTCGGGGCTGGGTCAGCAAGTGGATGCGCGGCGACCTGCGGAAAGTCGGCGAGGTCAAGCTGGTCGCCATCGCTCATGACCACGGCGCGATACACCGTGTTCTCGAGCTGGCGGATGTTGCCGGGCCAATCGAGCTGCGAAAGATGCGCCATCGCCTCGCCGCTGATGCCGGTGATGTTGCGGTTTTCCTCGGCGTTGAAGCGCGCGAGGAAATGCCGCAGCAGATGCGGGATGTCTTCGCGCCGCTGCCGCAGCGGAGGAATCGTCAGCGGCAAGACGTGCAGGCGGTAGAATAGGTCCTCGCGGAATTGGCCGGCTTTCACCAGTTCGAGCAATCTGCGATTGGTGGCGGAGATGATGCGGACGTCGACCTTCACCGGCTTGCGGCCGCCGACGGCTTCCACCGTGCCCTCCTGCAGCGCACGCAAGAGCTTCACCTGCGCGGTCAGCGGCAGTTCGCCGACCTCGTCGAGGAAGAGTGTGCCGCCATGGGCTTCCACGAACTTGCCCATGTGGCGTTCGGTGGCGCCGGTGAACGCGCCCTTCTCATGGCCGAACAGGATCGACTCCACGAGATTGTCGGGGATCGCACCGCAGTTCACCGCGACGAACGGCTTCGATTTGCGCTCGCTGCTGCCGTGGATGGCGCGGGCGAACAATTCCTTGCCGACGCCGGATTCGCCTTCGATCAATACCGGAATGGCTGATGAGGCGGCCTTCTGCGCGGTGCGCAGCACGCTTGTCATCGCTTCGCTGCGGGTGATGATGTCGGTGAACGTGAGCCGCCCCTCGCGGCTGTGGCGGATGCGCTGCAATTCACCCTTGAGTGCAGAAGTGTTCAGCGCGTTGCGCAAGGATACCTGCAGCCGCTCGAAGCCGACCGGCTTGACGACGAAATCCTGGGCGCCGGCGCGCATCGCCGAGACCACGTTGTCGATGCCGCCATGTGCGGTCTGCACGATGACGGGGACGTTCAAACCAGCGTCACGAATCTTTGCGAGCACGCCCAAGCCGTCGAGGCCGGGCATCACGAGGTCGAGCACGACCGCATCGATGGTCTGGTTTTCCTGGGCGGTGAGTGCGGCGATGGCATCGTCGCCGCTGTCGACTACGAGGGGCTGGTAGCCGCATTTTTGCACCATGTTTTCAACCAGACGGCGCTGTACTGCGTCATCATCGGCAATCAAAATGGTGGCAACCATGGTTTTCCCCGCGCGTTACGCTTATCTGTCTCGAATCGGGGCACTCTCGCCGAAGCCGATTAACGCCCTCTTAAACGTTGCCCATCCCCGCACATTTCGCCGCCGCATCTCCGATTGAACACAGGTTACCAGCAAGATGACCTCGCGCTCCTCCGCTCTCCGCAAACCAACGCAACGCAAGCCGGCCAATGCCAAATCCGCCGCAAACAAGTCCGCCGCGAAGAAGACCGCGGGAAAGACCGGCAAATTGCCGGAATGGAATCTCGTCGATCTCTATTCCGGCATCGACGCACCGGAAGTCGCGCGCGACCTTGCGAAGATGGATGCAGATTGCGTCGCGTTTGAGACCGACCACAGGGGCAAGCTCGCGGAACATACGGCGCGGGAAGATGGCGGAAAGTGGCTCGCGGAAGCCGTGCGACGCTATGAAGCGATCGACGATCTCGCCGGCCGGCTCGGCTCCTTTGCCGGCCTGGTGCATGCCGGCGACAGCGTCGATCCCGCGATCACGAAATTTTACGGCGATGTTTCAGAGCGCCTGACGGCTGCCTCGACGCATCTTCTGTTCTTCGCGCTCGAGCTCAACCGCATTGACGATGATGTGATCGAGCGCGCGATGCAGGCGGAAGACCTCGCATATTACCGGCCCTGGATCGAGGATCTGCGCAAGGAGAAGCCGTATCAACTCGAGGATCGCATCGAGCAGCTTTTCCACGAGAAGTCGCAGAGCGGCTATGCCGCCTGGAACCGGCTGTTCGACCAGACCATCGCCGGCCTGCGCTTCAAGGTCGGCGCCAAGGAACTCGCGATCGAGCCGACGCTCAATTTCCTGCAGGACCGCGATGGCGTAAAGCGCAAGGCGGCGGCGGAGGCGCTGGCGAAAACCTTCAAGGCCAATGAGCGCACCTTCGCGCTTGTCACCAACACGCTCGCCAAGGACAAGGAGATTTCCGACCGTTGGCGCGGCTTCCAGGATGTCGCCGATTCCCGCCATCTCAACAACCGCGTCGAGCGCGAGGTCGTGGATGCGCTGGTCGCGTCCGTGCGCGCCGCCTATCCGAAACTGTCGCATCGCTACTACCGGCTGAAGGCGGGCTGGTTCAAAAAGAAGAAGCTGCCGCATTGGGACCGCAACGCGCCATTGCCCTTTGCCGCGACCGGCACGATCGCCTGGCCCGAGGCGCGCAACATGGTGCTGTCGGCCTATCGCGGTTTTTCCACCGACATGGCCGCGATCGCCGAGCGCTTCTTCACCGACCGCTGGATCGATGCGCCGGTCAGGCCGGGCAAGGCGCCCGGCGCCTTCTCGCATCCGACCACGCCGTCAGCGCACCCTTACGTGCTGATGAACTATCAGGGCAAGCCGCGCGACGTGATGACGCTCGCGCATGAGCTCGGCCATGGCGTGCACCAGGTGCTGGCGGCAAAGAACGGCGCCCTGATGGCGCCGACGCCGCTGACGCTTGCGGAGACCGCGAGCGTGTTCGGGGAGATGCTGACCTTCAAGCGCCTTTTGACCGAGACCAAGAGCGCCAAGCAGCGTCAGGCGCTGCTCGCCGGCAAGGTCGAGGACATGATCAACACCGTGGTGCGGCAGATCGCGTTCTATTCGTTCGAGCGCGCGGTGCACACCGAGCGCAAGAACGGCGAATTGACTGCCGAGCGGATCGGCCAGATCTGGCTTTCCGTGCAGAACGAGAGCCTAGGGCCGGCGATCGAAATCAAGCCCGGTTATGAGAATTTCTGGATGTACATCCCGCATTTCATCCATTCGCCGTTCTACGTCTACGCCTATGCGTTCGGCGACTGCCTGGTGAATTCGCTCTATGCGGTCTACGAGCACGCCTCCGACGGCTTTGCGGAACGCTATCTCGACATGCTCGCAGCCGGCGGAACCAAGCATTATTCGGAACTGCTCAAGCCATTCGGCCTCGACGCCAAGGACCCCAAGTTCTGGGACGGCGGGCTGTCGGTGATCTCGGGCATGATCGACGAACTCGAAGCGATGGGCTGAAGGGCCAGGGCGTAAAACATCTGTTGAACGAGGTTTTAGAGCGCGTTATACTGATGTATAACGTGCATTGAGGTATGAAAATTATGTTGTTTTTTGAAGCTCTTACAAGAAATCGGCGCGACTGTGCGCAACTCGAAAGGCAAATTTCTGATGAAAATCGAGATCAAAAAGATCGGGAATTCCGATGGCCTGCTGCTTCCTCGCGAGCTGATGCAGCGGCTCGACCTGAAGCGCGGTCAGCAACTGCATGTCACCGAGCTTCCGGGAGGCGGCTTCCAGGCGCTTCCCTACGATCCGGATTTTGAACGGACGATGGAAGTCGCAGATGAGGTCATGGACAAGTATCGCGATACGCTGGCGGCGCTTGCGAAGTAGTGGAAATTCCAAATGAGCGAGCCGAAAGAGCCGCTTTGGATCACCTACGAGCAAGCCATCGCCATCCATGCCCGCCAGCTCCGCCGCTTCGGCGGAGCTCCCGGCTTGCGCGATGAGGGCATGCTACGATCGGCGCTGGAGCGGCCGGTCAACAAATGGAGCTATGAGCAGGCTTCCCTGGCTGAGCTCGCCGCGGCCTATGCGTTTGGCCTCGCCAAGAACCACGCCTTTGTCGATGGGAACAAGCGGATCGCCTTCATGGCGATGATGACGTTTCTGATCAAGAATGGCGTCAACTTCAGTCCTGATCCGGCGCACGCAACATCGATCATCCTCTCACTCGCGGCCGGCGAGGTCAGCGAGGAAAGCCTCAGCCGCTGGATTCGGGATAATTGGCCTTCCGAATGAGGCGATAGGCAGGGTGGCGTTGCCCTGCCATCCGGTTTGCGGTATTGGCACGGCATAAATAGACGTTTGACTGGGGACACCGATGGCAAACCATAGCGAAGTGGCTTACACCACCGCCGACGGCAACGACTATATCGAGCATGAGCGGACCTATGAAGGCTTCATCATGCTGGTCAAGTACGGCACCGCGACGGTCGCCCTCATTCTCATCCTGATGGCCTTCTTCCTGGTCTGATCTCTCGCCGGCCGCGCCGCCAATGCCGGCGGTGCTCAAAAAAATTGCATTCAAACCGGTCCCAAAACCGGTATCCAACGTTGCGGGAGTAACGCTAAGTTTGCTTGCGTGCGCTGTCCCGCGCCGCCGGAGGCCTTATGAAGATTGCCGTTGCCAAGGAAATCGACCCGTCCGAACCGCGGGTCGCCGCGTCCCCTGACACTATCAAGAAACTCAAGGCGCTCGGCGCCGAGGTCGCGGTCGAGCCGGGCGCGGGCATCAAGTCGGGCCTGCCGGATTCGGAATTCACCGCCGTGGGCGCCACGGTGAACGCGGATGCGGTGAAGGATGCCGACATCGTCATCAAGGTGAAGCGGCCGGAGGCGTCCGAACTCTCGAAATACAAGCGCGGCGCGCTCGTCATCGCCATTATGGACCCCTACGGCAATGACGCCGCGCTGAAGGCGATGGCGGATGCCGGCATTTCGGCCTTTGCGATGGAGTTGATGCCGCGCATCACCCGCGCGCAGGTGATGGACGTTTTGTCGTCGCAGGCGAACCTCGCCGGCTATCGCGCGGTGATCGAGGGCGCCGAAGCCTTCGGCCGCGCCTTTCCGATGATGATGACCGCGGCCGGCACGATCCCCGCCGCGAAAGTGTTCGTGATGGGCGTCGGCGTCGCCGGCCTGCAGGCGATCGCGACCGCGCGCCGGTTAGGGGCCATCGTCACCGCGACCGACGTGCGTCCGGCGACCAAGGAGCAGGTGGAGAGCCTCGGCGCCAAATTCCTCGCCGTCGAGGACGAGGAGTTCAAGAACGCACAGACCGCGGGCGGCTACGCCAAGGAAATGTCCAAGGAGTACCAGGCCAAGCAGGCCGCGCTCACCGCCGAGCACATCAAGAAGCAGGACGTCGTGATCACGACGGCGCTGATCCCCGGCCGCCCGGCGCCCATGCTCGTCTCCGCGGACATGGTCAAATCGATGCGGCCGGGCTCAGTGCTGGTCGATCTCGCCGTCGAACGCGGCGGCAATGTCGAGGGCGCGAAGGCCGGCGAGGTCGTCGACGTCGATGGCATCAAGATCGTCGGCTATACCAACGTCGCCGGCCGCCTCGCGGCCTCCGCCTCGGGCCTCTATGCCCGCAACCTGCTGGCCTTCATCGAGACGCTGGTCGATAAGGCGAACAAGGCGCTTGCCGTCAATTGGGATGACGAACTGGTGAAATCCACCGCGCTGACCAAGGACGGCGCCGTCATCCATCCGAACTTCCAGCCGAAAGCTTAAGGAGAGAAGCCATGGAGCATATCGCGCAGGCCGTCGATCCCTTCGTATTCCGGCTTTCCATTTTCGTGCTGGCCGTGTTCGTCGGCTATTTCGTGGTGTGGTCGGTGACCCCGGCGCTGCATACGCCGCTGATGAGCGTCACCAACGCGATCTCCTCGGTGATCGTGGTCGGCGCGCTGCTCGCGGTCGGCGTCGGCATGATCTCGAGCGGCTCGGGCTGGGCGCGTGGCTTCGGCTTCGTGGCGCTGATCTTCGCCTGCGTGAACATCTTCGGCGGCTTCCTTGTCACCCAGCGCATGCTGGCGATGTACAAGAAGAAGTCCAAGTAAGCGGCCATGGGACATTTCCAACAGATATCGTCATGCCCCGCGCAGGCGGGGCATCCAGTACGCCGTGACGTTTCGTCGGAACACGACGATTTCGGATTACTGGATCATCCGCCTTCGCGGATGATGACAGGACGGGGGACCTGAGATGAACGCCAATCTCTCTGCATTATTGTATCTCGTGGCGGGTGTGCTGTTCATCCTGTCGCTGAGGGGGCTGTCGAGCCCCGCCACCTCGCGGCAGGGCAACCTGTTCGGCATGATCGGCATGGCGATCGCGATTCTGACCACGCTCGCGAGCCATCCGCCGGCCGACGGCGTCGCCTGGCTGCTGGTCGTGCTTGGTGTCGCCATTGGCGCCACGATCGGCGCCGTGATCGCGCGGCGGGTGCCGATGACCTCGATGCCCGAACTGGTCGCCGCGTTCCACTCGCTGGTCGGCATGGCCGCGGTGCTGGTCGCCGCCGGCGCGTTCTATGCGCCCGAGGCCTTTGACATCGGCACGCCCGGCAATATCCACACCCAGAGCCTGATCGAGATGTCGCTCGGCGTCGCCATCGGCGCGCTGACCTTCACCGGCTCGGTGATCGCATTCCTGAAACTGTCGGCGCGGATGAGCGGCGCGCCGATCATCCTGCCGTTCCGTCACCTCATCAACGTCGCGCTCGCCCTGGCGCTGGTGTTCTTCATCGTCGGCCTCGTGCTGTCGGGCAGCGCGCTCGACTTCTGGCTGATCACCATCATTGCGCTGGCGCTCGGCGTGCTCATGATCATCCCGATCGGCGGCGCCGACATGCCAGTCGTGATCTCGATGCTGAACTCCTATTCCGGCTGGGCCGCGGCCGGCATTGGTTTCACGCTCGGCAATTCGGCGCTGATCATCACCGGCGCGCTGGTCGGCTCCTCCGGCGCGATCCTGTCCTACATCATGTGCCACGCGATGAACCGGTCCTTCATCTCGGTCATCCTCGGCGGCTTCGGCGGTGAGACCGCGGCGGCGGCCGGCGCGACCGGCGAGCAGAAGCCGGCCAAGCTCGGCTCGGCTGATGATGCCGCCTTCATCATGAAGAATGCCTCGAAGGTCATCATCGTGCCCGGCTATGGCATGGCGGTGGCGCAGGCCCAGCACGCTTTGCGCGAGATGGCCGACATCCTGAAGAAAGAAGGCGTCGAGGTGAAGTATGCGATCCACCCGGTCGCGGGCCGCATGCCCGGCCACATGAACGTGCTGCTGGCGGAAGCCAACGTGCCCTATGACGAGGTGTTCGAACTGGAGGACATCAACTCCGAATTCGCCCAGGCTGACGTCGCCTTCGTGATCGGCGCCAACGACGTCACCAACCCGGCGGCGGAAGAGGACAAGACCTCACCGATCTACGGCATGCCGGTGCTGCAAGTCTGGAAGGCCGGGACGGTGATGTTCATCAAGCGCTCGCTGGCCTCGGGCTATGCCGGCATCGACAATCCGCTGTTCTATCGCGACAACACCATGATGCTGCTCGGCGATGCCAAGAAGGTGACCGAGAGCATCGTCAAGGCGATGTGAGGCCGCTTGCGGGCAGCGATGCTCGTCCTGAAATGGCTCCTGATCGTCGCTGCAGTCGGTTATCTCGGCGCGCTCGCGCTGCTGTTCGTCAAGCAGCGCGCGATGCTGTTTCCGATTCCGACGCGGGAGCGAACCTCACCGGAAGCAGCCGGCTTTCCTGAAGCCGAGGAACATGTGCTCACCACCGGCGATGGCGAAAGGGTCATCGTCTGGCACGTGCCGGCAAAGCCCGGCCAGCCCGTGATCCTGTACTTTCCCGGCAATGGCGATTTTCTCGCAGGGCGAGTCAGCCATTTCCGCGCCATGACGTCTGACGGTACCGGCCTGGTCGCGCTCTCCTACCGCGGCTATGCCGGCTCGAGCGGATATCCGAGCGAGCGCGGCATTCTGCTGGATGCTGCTGCTGCTTACGCCTTCACCACGGCGCGCTACGCCGCGGACCGAATCGTGGTCTGGGGATTTTCGCTCGGTACCGGCGTTGCGGTCGCACTGGCTGCGGAACAGCCGATCGGCAAGTTGATCCTGGAGGCGCCCTATACCTCGACGGTCGACATTGCCGGTGCGGCATTCCCGCTCGTGCCGGTGCGCTGGTTGATGCGCGATCAGTTCCGCTCCGACGAGCGCATTGCGCGCGTCAATGCGCCGCTGCTTGTCATGCACGGCACCGACGATGCCGTGATACCGATCATGTTCGGAGAGCGTCTGTTCACGCTGGCGCATGAGCCAAAGCGGTTCGTTCGATTGGCTGGCGGCGGCCACGACAATCTCGACTACTATGGCGCAATCGAAACGGCGCGGCAGTTCATTGGCGGTTTGTAGGTGTGGAATTAAGAAATGGCATGGTGTGCTCGTCCTATCGGCGTTGGTGCTGCTGCCGGGGCAGGCGCGCGCCGCGGCGGCGCTCGACGGCGCGGCGATGACCTGGCCATTTGCCCTTCCGTTCGCCGGCCTGCTGCTGTCGATCGCGCTTGGGCCGCTGCTGTTCCCGAAATTCTGGCATCACCATTACGGCAAGATCGCCGCCGCCTGGTCGGCGCTGACGCTCGCTTCGCTCGCCTGGGTCGCCGGAGGCGCAGCCATGCTAGAGAGCTTCGTGCATGCGATGCTCGGCGAATATCTGAGCTTCATCGTGCTGCTGTTCGCGCTCTATACCGTTGCCGGCGGGATCCTGGTGACCGGCGACATGAGGGGCACGCCTTGGACCAATACGTCGGTTCTTGCATTGGGTACGATGATGGCGAGCGTCGTCGGCACCACCGGTGCCGCCATGATCCTGATCCGCCCGCTGATCCGCGCCAACCTGCCGCGGCCCCATAACGCGCATGTCATCGTGTTCTTCATCATTCTCGTTGCCAATGTCGGCGGCGCGCTCAGTCCGCTCGGGGACCCGCCGCTGTTCGTCGGATTCCTGCACGGCGTCGAGTTCTTCTGGACCACGAGGAACATCTGGCCGCAGACCGCGGTCGTGGCCGGCATCTTGCTGCTGATCTTTGTCGTGCTCGATCTCTGGCTTTTCCGCAAAGAACCGGCTGCGCCGCCAGGCGGAGCGGCGCCGATCCGGGTTCACGGCCTGATGAATCTGCCACTGATCGCCGCAATCATTGCCAGCATCCTGATGTCGGCGACCTGGCGGCCGGGAATTGCCTTCGACGTTCTCGGCACAAGGCTGGAGCTGCAGAACCTGGTGCGCGACGGCCTTCTGGTCGTGATCGCGCTGCTTTCACTGTGGCTCACCCCGGACGAACATCGCGAGGCGAACGGCTTCAACTGGGAGCCGATCCGGGAGGTCGCCAAGCTGTTTGCCGGTATCTTCGCCGCGATCATCCCGGTGCTGGCGATGCTGCATGCAGGGCACGACGGGTCCTTTGCCTGGCTATTGTCCGCCGTCACCGAGCCCAACGGTGCTCCGCGGGAGGTTCCCTATTTCTGGTTCACCGGGCTGATGTCGGCGTTCCTCGACAATGCTCCGACCTACCTCCTGTTCTTCGAACTCGCCGGCGGTGATCCGCAGCGGTTAATGGGGGAATTGTCGGGGACGCTGGCTGCGATCTCCATGGGCGCCGTCTACATGGGGGCGCTCACCTATATCGGAAACGCACCGAACTTCATGGTGGCGGCGATCGCGAACGAGCGCGGCGTCAAAATGCCGAGCTTCTTTGGCTATCTTTTGTTTGCGGGCGGAGTGTTGATACCACTGTTCCTGCTTCTCACCCTTCTGCCGATCGCCCCTGTTCTCAGCGTTCACTGAGTGCCGTATGTTGGAGCTCCTCGAGCAGTGGAGGGGGAGTTCATGAGCGCACACGGTCCGATGCCGCATACGGCATGGATTTTCCCGGCGCTGGCGATGGCACTGTTCGCTGCGGCGACAGCCGTCGGATGGGTGTTCAGCCCATCTCCTAGCGGATGGCTCCTCGCCGCGATCCTGCTGGCCATCCTGTTCGGCACGGTGTTCGCGGCAGTCCATCATGCCGAGGTGATCGCCGAAGAGGTCGGCGAGCCTTTCGGCACCTTGGTGCTGACGCTAGCGGTGACGATCATTGAAGTGGCGCTGATCACCACGATCATGCTGGGCGACAAGCCGCAGCCGGCCCTGGCCCGTGACACCGTGTTTGCAGTCGTGATGATCGTCTGCAACGGCCTGGTCGGGCTTTGCATCTTCATCGGCGGGTTGCATTATCGAGAGCAGGATTTCCAGGTTTCCGGTGCCAACCTTTATCTCAGCGTGTTGTTCGTGTTGGCGACGATAACGCTGGTCATGCCGAATTATACGTTGGCGACGCCCGGGCCGGTCTATTCGGCCACGCAACTGGGCTTTGTCGACGTGGTCACGCTCGCGTTGTACGGCGTCTTTCTCTACATCCAGACCATGCGGCACCGCGATTACTTCGTCGTCGAGTCCGCAAATGATGCCGAGGCGCCGAAGAAGTCATCGGGCGCAGTGCTGGCGCTCAGTGTTCCGTTGCTCCTGGTTTCCCTTCTGGCCGTCGTGCTGCTGTCAAAGAAATTCTCGCTCGTCATCGATGCCACCGCGGCGATGATCGGTGCGCCGGCAGCCTTCGCGGGCCTGGTGGTCGCGCTTCTCATCCTCATGCCGGAGGCCGTCGCCGCGGCTTCGGCCGCCCGCAATAATGATTTGCAGAAGAGCATCAATCTTGCGCTGGGTTCATCGCTTGCCACGATCGGGTTGACGATCCCGGCGGTCGGCATTGCCACCTACCTGCTGGACAAAGAACTTGTACTCGGGCTCAGCGCCCAGAGCACGGTGCTGCTGTTCCTGACCTTCCTCTTGAGCATGCTGACCTTCGGCACCGGCCGCACCAACATCCTGTTCGGCTTGGTGCATCTGGTGGTATTTGCCGTATTCTTGTTCCTGGAATTCGTGCCATAGGAGACGATGACGATGCTTGCCGCCAAATCCGACGTCCAGGTCGACACCCCCGAGGTCCGCGTCACGGAGTGGCGGCTGGCGCCGGGCAGTGCGACCGGGCGTCATACCCATGAGATGGACTATGTGATCGTGCCCGTGACCGCGGGCGAGATGACCATCGTGGCGCCCAGTGGCGAGCGGTCGAAGGCCCAGCTCGGCGCCGGCAAGTCGTATTTCCGAAAGGCGGGGGTGGAGCACGATGTGCTTAACGAGACCTCTACGGAGATCGTCTTCCTCGAGATTGAACTCAAGCCGTAAGCATCCGTGATCGCCGGAACCGGCCGGTTGCCATTGATCCGTCGCAGTTGATCCCTCAATGTGCCTCAAAGTTCCCGCATCTAACGGCGCGGCGGGGAGTGGTTGGCAATGCTGAAATACCTGACGAAATTTGTCGTCGATATCTTACCCTCGGTGGCTGCGACGGTCATCGGGGCCTACATCGTTAACCACTACATCGTAGCCAAGCCGGATGCGCCGGCCGCCGCCGCTGTTTCGACCGCTCAGCCGAAGGCGGCTGTTGTGAGCAAGCCGGTCGAAAAGGCCGCCGAGGTCTCCAATCTCCCCGAAGCTGGCGTGAAGGCCAAGGGCATGTCGGAGCGCACATTGATGGAGCGCACGGCGTCCGAGAAGGCTACGGTGACCGAGAGGCCGGCCGAGAAGGCGACCGAGAGCAAACCCGCCGAAGCGCCCGCCGAGACCGCAAGCATTCCGCCCGCCGAGCTCCGTCGCCATCAGCCCGCACCGCGCGAACGCGAAAAGGCCGTCGCCAAGGTGACGCCCGCGCCGGCGCAGCAGCCTGCTACCGTGCCCGCCGCTACGCCCGCCTCGCCGCCAGCCGAAGCTGCGGCTGTATCGGACGAGCATCGTGACGCCAACGACCTCGCGCGCGCCGCGATCGAGCGGTTGCGCGGCACCGCCGAGGGCGGCTCTCGTGCGCCGGAGACGGCGCGTGCACCTGAAGCGCCTCGCGTCGCGACCGCACCGTCAGTGGTGCGGCCGTTGCCGCCACCGATCATGGTCTCGACGCCGCCGAGCGAGACCTTCGGCCAGACCTCCCAGCCGCGTCCGCCTTATGCCGCAAGCGCGGCTGACGATCCGAACCGTCCGACGCCGCCGGCCGACATTCCGACCTCGCGTCCGCCGCTGGATCTACGCGCCGACGCGGCAGCGGCGGAGCCGGCCAAGGAGCGCCCGACGATCGGCGACGATATGCTGTCGGCTGCGAAGTCGGTATTCCACGCGGTCCTGCCGAAATAGCTGAATTTGATCGCTTGCCTGTAGCCCGGATGGAGCGCAGCGCAATCCGGGATCACGCCGTGTGGCCAGTTGAGCCCCGGATTGCGCTGCGCTCCATCCGGGCTACGACTCGAAACTAACCGCCCGTGCGCGCGAGGCCGCTGCGCGCGGCGTCGTCCCTGGGCCGCAATGCTACCGCCCGGCTGTATGAAGCTGCTGCCTTGCTCTTGTCGCCGAGCCGCTCATAGGCCTCGCCGCGCACCGTCCAGGCCTGGGCGCTGTTCGGATCGGCCTGCACCGCTTCGTCAAGATCGGCGGTCGCTTCCTTGGCCTTGTTGAGGGCGAGATAGCTGTTGGCGCGCGCCAGCAACGGCTCGACGCGCTGCGGCGCCAGGCCGCTGGCCGCGCTGAAATCCTCGATCGCCTGCTGGTGCTGGTTCTGGCCCTGATAGATCAGGCCGCGGCCATAGAGCGCCTGCGTATTGTAGGGATCGAGCGCGAGCGCCTGTTCGAATTCGGCGAGCGCCTGTTCGGTCTTGAAGGATCGCGCGAAGTCCTGGCCCCGCGTCGCGTGCTCCTTGGAGTCGCTGACATTCTGGGTACTGACGCTGCCGGTTGGCTTTTCGGTGGCGGCCTGCTTGGGTTTGTCGTTGCCGGCCCCCCATGATCCCAGATCGAACGAGCAGCCGCCCAAGAGAACGCCAAGGGGGACGCCAAGTAAGACGGCAAGCAGGATCGCCGGCCGCCCCATCAGGCGCGGGACAGTCAAAGCTCCAGAGCGGGGGCGGGATGCCGGAAACACCATCAACGGAACTGCTCGCGTAATGGAAATGCTCGCGTCTGCAATTCCGTATTGGTAGCCGGCCGCGGTGCAAAATGCACCGGTCAAAACGCAAAACGCGGACCCCTCAGGCCCGCGTTCTCATTTCCAACCTTGTATAAAGGTGCGATCAGCGCGGACCGCGTCCAGCGCCCGGGCCGCCACGTCCACCAGCGCCGCGATCACCACCCGCGCCGGCGCCGAACACCGGCTTCGGCTTCATCGGCAACAGGCCTTCGCGCTGCAGCTTCTTGCGCGCCAACTTGCGGGCGCGGCGCACGGCTTCGGCCTTCTCGCGGGCCTTCTTCTCGGAAGGCTTCTCATAGTGGCCGCGGAGCTTCATCTCGCGGAAAATGCCCTCGCGCTGCATCTTCTTCTTGAGCGCCTTCAGGGCTTGATCGACATTGTTATCGCGGACGAGAACCTGCACGCGGCATCCTCTTTTCGATTGGTCGGTTCGGAAATCTGGAAAAGCCAAGGTCGGCAAAAAGGCCAGACTTTCAGCCTAGGGGCGCGCATGTAGCAGACAAAATCGCAAATGTCCACCAGTGAAGCAGCGGCAAGGGCCAAGTAAAGCCACGAAATAGGGCAGAATTGCCACTTAGCGGCCCTGATTGGGGTGATTCGACGCCAAATGCTTGGCCGCTACCGCAGCTTTTGCCCGCTCCGGGAAACAAAATAACAGGAGAACTGGTATGGACACACAAAAATATGCCGCCGAGGCGATCGGGACGTTCTGGCTCACATTTACGGGATGCGGCAGCGCCGTGATCGCCGCTGGCTTTCCGCAAGTCGGAATTGGCCTGGTCGGTGTGTCACTGGCGTTCGGATTGAGCGTCGTCACCATGGCCTATGCGATCGGCCATGTGTCCGGCTGCCATCTCAATCCGGCCGTCACCGTCGGCCTTGCCGCCGGCGGACGTTTTCCCGTTGGCCAGATCCTGCCCTATGTGATCGCGCAGGTGATCGGTGCGATCGTCGCCGCGGGAGTGCTCTATCTGATCGCGAGCTGTGCGCCCGGCTTCGACCTCGCCAAGGGCTTTGCCTCCAACGGCTATGACGCGCATTCGCCCGGGCAGTACAGCCTGTTGTCCGGCTTCATCACCGAGGTGGTGATGACGATGATGTTCCTGTTCATCATCATGGGTGCGACCCATGGCAGGGCGCCTGCGGGCTTTGCGCCGCTCGCGATCGGGCTCGCACTGACGCTGATCCATCTCGTGAGCATTCCCGTCACCAACACCTCGGTGAATCCGGCGCGCAGCACCGGGCCGGCATTGTTCGTCGGCGGCTGGGCGCTGGCGCAGCTCTGGCTGTTCTGGGTGGCGCCGTTGATCGGCGGCGCGCTCGGCGGGGTGCTCTATCGCTGGCTCAGCGAAGAGCCGACCGGCGTCGTCGAAGGCGTACGACAGGCTTGATCAATTTCTGATTTAAGACTTTGCCGGCGGGCCGCTATTTGTTGTCCGCCGGCACTACTTCGGTGGCGCTACTTCAGTGACATGGCCCATCTTGCGGCCGGGCCGCGGCGGGCCCTTGCCGTAGAGGTGCACGGTTGCGCCGGGCACTGTCAGCCATTCCTCATAGCTCAGGATGTCGTCGCCGATCAGGTTGGTCATGGTCACCGCGCCATGGCGGATCGGTTTGCCAAGCGGCCAGCCGGCGATGGCGCGGATGTGCTGCTCGAATTGCGAAATCGAGGCGCCGTCGAGCGTCCAATGTCCGGAATTGTGGACCCGCGGCGCGATCTCGTTGACCAGCACGGTCGGTCCGTCCTTGCCCGCCACTACGAACATTTCGACCGCGAGCACGCCGACATAGTTCAGCGCGTGCGCGATCTTCTCCGCAATCGATCGCGCCTGCACGGCGAGCTCGGCCGGGATCGCCGCCGGCGCGCGCGAGATCTTCAGGATGTGATCGCGGTGCTCGTTCTCGGTGACGTCGAAACATTCGACGTGGCCGTCCGAGGAGCGCGCGGCGATCACGGAGATTTCGCGCTCGAACGGCACGAAGGCTTCGAGAATGGCGGATTTGGTGCCGAGGTCTTCCCAGAGCTGGTCGATGTCGTCGCCCTCGCGGATCATCGCCTGGCCCTTGCCATCATAGCCGAAGCGGCGCGTCTTGATCACGGCGGGAAGGCCGATGCGCGCGATGCCGGCGCGCAGCGTTTCGACCGAGGACACATCGGCATAATCGGCGGTGCCGATGCCGAGCCTGGTGATGGAGTCCTTCTCGATCAGCCGGTCCTGCGTGGTCTCGAGAATCTTCTGCGACGGCAGCACCGGGCGGCGCGCCGCCAGCACCAGGGCGGTCGCGGACGGCACGTTCTCGAATTCATAGGTGATGATGTCGACGTCATTGGCGAACAGTTCGAGCGCCTCGACGTCGGCAAATTCCGCGCAGGTCGCGTGCTGCACCACGTCGAAGGCGGGCGAATCCGGATCCGGCGAGAACACCTGGCATTTGAGGCCGAGCCGCGCCGCGGCCATCGCCAGCATCCGGCCCAATTGTCCGCCGCCGAGAATTCCGATGGTATCACCCGGCTTCAGCTTCACTCTTGTCGAAGCCGTCACGCCGATGCCTCCGGATGCTCCTTGACCGCGTCGGTCTGTTCCTTGCGCCAGGCGGCAAGGCGCGCCGCCAGCGCCGGATCGTTCAGCGCGAGCACGCTCGCTGCCAACAGCGCCGCGTTGATGGCACCCGATTTTCCGATCGCCAGCGTGCCGACCGGGATACCGGCCGGCATCTGCACGATCGAATACAGCGAATCGACGCCCGACAGCGCCTTTGATTCGACGGGAACCCCGAACACCGGAAGTTCCGTCAGCGCAGCCGTCATGCCGGGCAGATGCGCGGCGCCGCCGGCCCCGGCAATGATGACCTGGAAACCGGCCGCCTTGGCGCCCTTGGCGAACGCGTACAGCCGGTCCGGGGTGCGATGGGCGGAAATGATCCGCGCCTCAAACGCGAGCCCGAGGGCGGTGAGCGTTTCGGCGGCGTGGCCCATGGTCTCCCAGTCCGACTGGCTTCCCATGATGATGGCTATTGCGGCGGGCATGTCGTCAATTCTGTTCGGGAATCCAGAAGCATGGGCCGGATTATAAGAGCGGCCCGTCACTGATCCAAGGCGTGGCAAGGAATCCGGAATGGACTATCCTGTCTTGGTGAATGCGGGCAAGCCTCATCAGCGGGCCTCAACAAGGATGCTTATGAAAAAGAAGAAGAGGGCGGCTGCATCCGGGGCCGCGAAAAGGAAAAGCGCAGCTGCGCGCAAGGTTGCGCCTCGCCGCGCCCAAGCCGCACTTACCCAAGCGGCACCTGCCCAAACCGGACCTGCCCAGGTGTCCTCGGCTGCGTTGACCGAGGCGAAGGCGACAATTCGCCGCCTCAAGGCGGAACTGGCCGCGGCGGAGGCGCAGATCGCGGAACTGCAGGCATCCGCGGAGACCGATTTCCTGCTGGACATCCTCAACCGGCGCGGCTTCGAGCGCGAGCTCAACCGCTCGATCGCCTACATCAAGCGCTATCATGCCAGCGGCGCGCTGGTCATGCTCGACGTCGATCGCCTGAAACCGATCAACGACACCTATGGCCATGCCGCCGGCGATGCGGTGCTGAAGGCGGTCGTGAAGACAGTAACGAGCCAGGTGCGTGCCTCGGACGTGGTCGGACGGCTCGGCGGCGACGAGTTCGCGGTACTGCTGTGGAACCTGACCGAGACCGACGCCAAGGCCAAGGCCGCGGCGCTGGAGCAATCGATCGATCGCCTCACCTTCGATTTCGGTGGCCGCAGCGTCAGCGCGGGCGCCTCGGCCGGCGTTGCGATCCTCGGTCCGCACTCCGTGGCGAGCCGCGCGCTGGAAGAGGCGGACAGCGCGATGTATGTGCGCAAGGCGCAGCGGCGGCATGAAGTAGTGGGCTAATAGCGATCGCCTTCACAGGCCAAGATCGTCCGGCACGTTGCCGAATTTCCGCAGCAGGTGCGCATCGCCGAATTCGCCGATCATGGGATCGCCGGTGCGGCTGAAAGCGACCGCGCCGATGCTGCCCGGCATCCGCGACATCATCTCGGCGCGCCGCAACGCGGTCGCGGCGCTCTGGCACTCCTCGGCATTGCCCGCGACCAATTCACCGCTGTCGTCCCGCACGAAAGGCAGCGCAACGTAATAGGTGATATCGGCCATCGGCGTGCTCCTTACCTACGCGGCGTCGTTCTTTGCCTGCGCGAAACAGGTCGCGAGCGCGTCCTGTAATTCCGCGACCTCGGTCTCAAGGAATTCGTTGGCCATGATCAGCGCCTTGATGGTGCTGCGCAGATTGCCGTCGCACATTGCGATCGCCTGGTCGCAGGCCACCTCGTAGCGGTTGTTGTCGGAGAACACTGACGGCATGGGCATGGCGATGATCCTTCCGGTTCTGGCTGGCGGCAGCGGCAATGTTCTTATTTTGTTCTAGTGAAGTCAAGAGGGCGGAAGCGCCTCGCGGGCGGCTTGTGACCGATCGCGCCAAGCGCCTGTGGATGTCTGCCTGTGGATGTCGGGGACAGCTAGTCAACATGCGCTGTCAGCAAAGCCAGGCGCAAATTCTCTCGTCTCGTCAACCCGGGGCGCGCAAAGCGCGAGCCCGGAATCCATTTCACCACTTGCACGCGCGGCCCGATGGGTTCTCTGATGTGCAATTGCACATCAGAGCTCGTCCTTCGGGCGCCCAGGAATGACGAAGTGGAGAAAACCAACACGTCACGCGATGATGTCGGGCGTGATCTGATCCTCGATGAAGGCGATGCGATCGCGCAAGTGCAGCTTGCGCTTCTTGAGCCGCTGCACCATCAGCAGATCCGGCGCCGGCGACTGATGCAGCGCGTCGATGGCTGCGTCGAGATCGCGGTGCTCCTGCTGCAGCCGTGCAAGCTCTGCGTGGAGTTCGCGCTCATCTTCGTCGGTCATGGCTGTGCACTAAAAAATAAGCACGGTGAGGTTGTGGACGGATCGCTCGGTATCCGCGCGCCGAAATATCCTCCCTCCACGCTCGCCGCGCAAGTTAAGACGGTTCCATACGCACGTTCTGTTACAGATAAATTCGAAAATGTCGCAGCGCTGATTCGCAATCCCCGTCGACAGATAGTCTGGCTGGTGTACACTTTGTTGTCCTGATCGAAATTGAGGTTAACCTGCCGAGGAGGTTTCGTAATGGCGATACAGGCGCATCTGGTCGAACTGGAACGCAAGCACAAAATTCTCGAAAGCGAACTACACGAAGCGCTCCTGCACCTATCTACAGACGATCTGCAAATCACCGAACTCAAGCGCCGCAAATTGATGGTCAAGGACGAGATCGAACGGTTGAAACAATCCGTCGGCGAGACCTTCCACTAGCCAGTCCCCCGGTAACGTATCGCAACATACACCACTTCAGGCCGGATGGGCGCCGAAGCGCTCATCCGTGGCAGATGTTGCGACTGCTCACACGAATTCGCCGACGTAATCGGCGATCGCGAGCGACGACGTCAGGCCGGGCGATTCGATACCAAACAGATTGATCAATCCAGTGACGCCGTGATCGCGCGGCCCCTGGATCAGGAAATCCTGCGTCGCCACCGCCGGCGGGACGATCTTCGGCCGGATCCCGGAATAGCTTGGCATCAGCGCCCCGTCCGGCAGTCCGGGCCAATATTTGCGGATTGCCGGATAGAAGCGGTCCGCGCGCGCCGGATCGACGGCGTAGTCGATGCTCTCCACCCATTCCACATCCGGGCCGAAGCGGGCCTGCCCGGCCATGTCCAGGGTGAGGTGCACGCCGAGCCCGCCGGGCTCGGGCACCGGGTAGATCAGCCGCGAAAACGGTGCCCGCGCGCTGCAACTGAAATAGTTTCCCTTGGCGAGATAGGCGCATGGGATCAATTCGAGCGGCATGCCCTCGATGCCGCGCGCGACCGCCGGCGCCCCGAGGCCTGCGGCATTGACCAGCAGGTCGCATGCCAGCGTCATCGGCGCCTCGCCGCCGGCCTCGATCTCGATCCGGCCGGCGGCCGCCTTGGCGCGGAGCAGCGGGGTATGGAACGCGAATGCGGCGCCGGTGGCCTCCGCATCGCCCCTGAGCGCCAGCATATAGGCGTGGCTGTCGATGATCCCGGTGGACGGCGACAGCAGCGCGGCGTCGCAATTCAACGCTGGCTCCATCGCGCGGGCGGCTTCGCCCGAAAGCAGCTCCATGTCGAGTACGCCATTGGCCTCGGCATGGGCGCGGATCGATTGCAGCTTTTCGGTCTCTTTCGGCGTGGTCGCGACGATCAGCTTGCCGCAATTGCGATAGGGGACGCCGTGCTCCTTGCAATAGCGGTAAAGCGAATGCTTGCCGCTGACGCACATCCGCGCCATCAGGCTGCCGGCCCGGTAGTAGATGCCGGCATGGATCACCTCGCTGTTACGCGAGGAGGTCACGGTGCCGATCCCCTCGGCGGCTTCCAGCACGATCACCTCGCGCCCTGCTTGCGCGAGGCGGCGTGCGACGGCAAGCCCGATCACACCCGCTCCGATGACGACGCAATCAACTCTGTCCATGGATCCTTCAAGTCCGGGAATCGGCGCGAATAGGGTTTCTGCTTGTTGTTGTCCATCCGAGCCTTGGTAGCAACGCCCCGGATGGCCTCGAAATAGGCCTCGTGGCGCACCGGCATTAGTGCGGCATTAATCATGTCAGGGCAATTGCCCTAAATTAAGTCACATTTTGCGGTTGCATCGCGCGGCGTTTACCCGATCCAAACTGCCAAGGCCAGACACTGTAATGCGGAAATCCGCAAGGTGACGGAATGGCTGGCAAGAAAGGGCAGGCAGGCGGGAGGAATGTGATTCCGGCGCTTGTCGTCGTGTGCCTTGTCGCCGCCATTGCGTCGGCCGGACTGGCGCTCGCTGCATCAGCCGGCTTTGTCCCATCGAGCGATATCGGTTCGCTTGCGCCCGACCTGGTCTGGGAGCTCCTGATCGGCGGCACCGTCGTCGCCTCCTTCCTGGGCGCGGTCACGCTCTCGGTGCTTTCGGCGCTGCGAAGGGTGCAGCGCGTACAACTCCGGCGCAATGCCTTCGTCAGCTCCGCCCTCAACCATCTGAACCAGGGCGTGGTGATGACCGATGCGCAAAAGCGGATCGTGTTCTGCAACGATCGCTATCTCGAGATCTATGGCCTGTCGCGCTCCGACATACCGCGCAACATGACCGGGCCCGAACTGCTGAAAATGCGCTACCGGCGCGGCTTGATGGATGTCACGCCTGCAGAGTTCTATGTCCGGGCCGCCAACCCCGAGGGGATGGTGACGGAATTGCCCAACGGCAAGTCGGTCGTGGTCCGGCATTTCGGGCTGCCCAATGGCGGATCGATCGCGACGCACGAAGACTGCACCGGCCAGCGGCAACTGTCGCGCAAGCTCGCGTCCACCACCCAGTTCCTGGAATCGGTGCTCGACAACGTACCAGTCTGCGTGGCCGCGAAAAACATCGAGGACGGCCGTTACATCTTCGCGAACCGCGCCTTCGAGCGGTTCTCGCGCTTCTCGCGCGATCGCATCGTCGGCAACCGCGCCGACGAGATCTTTAGTCCCGAGACCGCCGCCAGCATCGCGGCCGCGGACAAGGCGGCGCTGGAGGCGCCGGAAGGCTTCTTCCGCAATGAGTTCTGGGTCGAGCGTGGCTCGGAGCGGCGCATTCTCGCCTCCAACCGCGTGATCGCGCGCAACGAGAACGGCGAGCCGGAATTCCTCATCGCGCTGTTCGATGACGTCACCGACCGCCGTTCGCTGTCGCGGGAATTGGAGAACGCCAAGAAGTTCCTCGAGCTCGTGGTCGACAACATTCCGGTCTCGCTGATCGTCGAACGCGTCAGCGACGGCCGATATTTGCTCGCCAACCGTTCGGCCGAGACCATCCTCAACCGCCGGCGCGAGGATGCCACCGGGCTGACGGCAACGGACATCTTCAATCCGCGCGAGGCCAAGCTGATCATCGCGCGCGACGAGGCCGCGATCAAGAAACGCGGCCTGCTCACCGAGGAGCATCCGATCTCGACCAAGGACGGCTTGCGGCTGTTCCTGACCCGCCGCATGACCGTGCTCGACGAGCATGGCGAGCCGCAATACCTGATCAAGACGCATGAGGACGTCACCGACCGGCGCCAGACAGAATCGCGCATGGCCCACATGGCCTATCACGACGGTTTGACCGATTTGCCGAACCGCGCCGCTTTCCTGCAGGCGCTGGCGCAGATGATCGAGGCCTGCGGCGGCACCGACGAGGAATTCGCTGTGCTTTGCGTCGATCTCGATGGCCTGAAAGAGATCAACGACGTGTTTGGCCATGCGATCGGCGACAAATTGCTGATCGAAGTGGCCCGGCGCCTGCAGACCTCGGCGCGCGGCGGCGTGGTCGCGCGCCTCTCCGGCGACGAGTTCGGCCTGATCATCGACGGCAAGCAGCCGGCCGCCGGCATCGTTCTTGCCGAGCAGGTGGCGGAGGCGCTCGCCCAGGAATTCGTAATCGACGGCAAATCGGTCCGCACCGGCGTCACCGCCGGCATCTCGGTATTCCCGCACAATGGCGCGGATGCCGCCTCGCTGCTCGCCAATGCCGGCGCAGCGCTGTTCCGCGCGAAGGCGAAATCGCGGGGCACGATCTCGATCTATGAGCCGGAAATGGACCAGCAGATCCGCGACCGCCGCGTGCTGCATCAGGACCTCTCGGCCGCGATCAGGAACGGCGAATTGTCGCTCTACTACCAGCCGCTGGCTGCGGCGGGCGCTACGGTGGCCGAGAGCGCGGTGATCGGTTTCGAGGCCCTGGCGCGCTGGCAGCATCCGGTGCGCGGCTTCGTCTCGCCGGCGGATTTCATTCCGCTTGCGGAAGAAGGCGGCCTGATCGTCGAGATGGGCGAATGGATCCTGCGCGAGGCCTGCCGCGAAGCGGCCTCCTGGAAGCAGCCGCTGCAGATCGCGGTCAACCTCTCGCCGGCGCAGTTCATGCACGGCGATCTGGTCGGCCTCGTGCATTCGATCCTGCTCGAAACCGGCTTGCGGCCGGACAGGCTCGAGCTCGAAATCACCGAGGGCGTGCTGATCGAGGATTTCGATCGCGGCCTGGCGCTGCTCAGGCGGCTGAAGGCGCTCGGCGTGCGCATCTCGATGGACGATTTCGGCAGCGGCTACTCCTCGCTGAGCTATCTGCAGGCGTTCCCCTTCGACAAGATCAAGATCGACCGCGCCTTCGTCATCAATCTCGGCCGCAACCCGCAATCGGCGGCGATCGTCCGTGCCGTCATCGATCTCGGTCACGGCCTGCAGATGTCGATCGTTGCCGAGGGCGTGGAAACCGAGGAGCAACTCGGCTTCCTGGCAAAGGAGGGGTGCGACGCGGTGCAGGGCTATCTGATCGGCAAGCCGGCGCCGGTCGGCCAGTATGCGGCGTTGGTCGGCAACGGCGGCAATGTCGTGGAGCTGGTCCGCAAGACCGGGTAGGTCTTGTTGGACGGGTTTTCTTCACCCGAGCCTGTATCTCCTTCACGTGAGAACGCTATGACCTTCCGGCATGGCGGATTACGATCTCGCGATCATCGGCGGCGGCTTGAACGGTGTCAGCATTGCGCGCGACGCTGTGGGACGCGGCCTGCGCGTGATCTTGCTGGAGCAGGGCGATTTCGCCGGCGGCGCCTCCTCGGCCTCGCCGCGGCTGATCCATGGCGATCTCGCTGGCTTGCAACGCTGCAATTTCTTCCGCGTCCGCGCCGCGCTGAAGGAGCGTGAGGTCTGGCTCAGGATCGCGCCGCATCTGGTGCGGCCGATGCGCTTTGCGATTCCCGCCCATGCCGAGGGGCGCCCCGAATGGCAGTTGCGCTCATGGCTGCTGCTCTACGACCGGCTGGCATCGCGCACCGGTCTTCCGGCATCGACGACCGTCGACATCTCGCACCATCCGATCGGCGAAGCGCTGAAGCGGCCGTTCGGCACCGCCTTTGAATATTCGGATTGCGTGGTCGATGACAGCAGGCTCGCGGCCCTGCTGGCGCTCGATGCGGCCGAGCGGGGTGCCGCGATCCATACCGGCGCGCGCGTCGCCCGCGGCGAGCGCGGCGAAACCTGGCGGCTGATCGTGATCGATCGCGGCTATCGCCGGGTGATCACCGCGCGCTCGCTGGTCAACGCGAGCGGCGCCTGGATGCCGTCCGTCGCCGAAACCGTGCTGCGCGTTCCGGCCCCCGCGCTTTCGATGGTGCAGATGAGCCGGATCGTGGTCCGGCGGCTGTTCGACAACGACAATGTCTACGTGTTCCGGAACGGCGATGGACGGCTGATCTTCGCCAGCCCCTATGCCGGCGATTTCACGCTGATCGGGACGGTCTCGCGACCGTTCAAGGGCGATCCCGCCATCGTTGCGATGAGCGCAACTGATATCACCTACCTCTGTGAGGCGGCCAACCGCTATTTCCGCGAGCGGATCGAACTCGTCGACGTGGTGCGGCCGGTCTCCGGCGCCAATATGGCGATAGGTGCGGCGGGCGGCCGGTTGCGGGACGGCGGGATGAAGTTTGATTTCAAGCGCGGCAAGGCGCCGCTGATCACTGTCTTCGGCGGTGACGTCACCACCTCGCGGCTGCGCGCGGAAAAGGCTGTCTCCGAACTGACGGCGTTCTATCCGATGTCGCCGCGCTGGACCGCCAAGGCGCCGCTGCCGGGCGGCGATTTTGCCTTTGGCCGGTTCGAGACCGAGGTCGATATCATCAGGGATCGCTGGCGTTTCCTGAGCGAGCAAGAGGCGAGGCGGCTGCTTGGTGCCTACGGGTTGAGGGTTGAAGCGATCCTTGGGAATGCCAAGGCGAAATCCGACCTCGGTCCCTCCTTTGGGCCGGAGCTGACCGGCGCCGAGGTGCGCTATCTGATGGCAAGAGAGTGGGCGCGGTTCCCGGACGATATCTTGTGGCGCCGCTCCAAGCTCGGCCTGACCATGCCGCCGGCGGATCACGACGCGCTCGCAGCGTTCATGGCGAACGCGGCTTTGAACTAGGTGTATGTCCATAAAGCGAGACTGCCGGCCGGCATGGGCGTGCTGTCGTCGCGGCCGCTTAGGCCAGTCTTAACCATCGGACGCCTTTTGCTTTTTTGCCGAAGACCTCCCGCGGTAGTCTTGCAATTGATCAGTGGGGAGGATGCCATGGATCAGCGGGATTGGAGCCGCGTCGAGCAGGAACTCGGCGAGCTGGTGCCAAAGGTGAACGTGTCCCTGGACCAGCAGCCTGCTCCAGCGCAGAGCAGTTTGGCAAATAGGGACTCGACGGAGGCAATCCTCGAGCAGATCGCCAAGGCCCTCGAAAGCGACGGAATCGTCGGCAGGAAAAGCCCCTGAACTTCGACTTCCGACTCGATCTGGTGTGTGCGAGCGACCAGACGACTCGGCGCGCCCTGGCAATGCCAACTTCTGAAATGGATGAAAGCGGACGTTCGTAAACGTTCGCTTCTGACGCGCCTCTGCGCCAATCTGTCCCGTCTTTCGCCCCTGGCCGAGGTCGGACGATGCGATACCCTGATGAAAAATTCAGGGAGGGAGCCATGTCAGCGAAACTTGATCGCCGTCACTTCATTGCTGCCGGTACGACAGCGGCGGCGATGCCGTTCCTCTTGCGCAGGGCCGCCGCGCAGGAGGCGTGGCCGTCGCGGCAAATCCGTATGATCTGCAGCTATCCGGCGGGTGGGCAGACCGACCTGCTCGCGCGCGCCTTCGGCGAATTCATCTCCAGGCAGGTGGGAAAGACTGTCGTCATAGAGAACAGAGCGGGGGCCTCGGGCTCCATAGGCGCCGCGGAAGTCATGCGCGCGGACCCAGATGGCCACACGATCCTGTGCTCCATCTCGACCACCTACGTGATGAACAGAGTGATGATGAAGAACCCCGGCTACGACATGGACAAGGACCTGACGCTCGTCAGCATTATCCCGGGTGCTGGGCTGCTGCTGGTCGCAAGCCCGAAGGCTGGCGTCAAGACGTTGGATGAATTCGTCGCTTTCGCGCGCAAGAGCGGCAAGGTGAACTTCGGCACCTATAGCGCGGGCTCGGCCCCGCACATGACGATCAATGAGCTCAACAAACAATATGGTCTCAACATCGAGCCGATCCACTACCGAGGCGAAGCGCCAATGTGGACGGGGCTGGCGGAAGGCACGCTCGATGTCGCGATGGGCAGCTACACCGCCGCGCAATCCGTCCTGCAGAGTCGTCGCGGAGTTGTGTTCGCGGTGCATTCGAAGAAGGTCGACGCGATCCCGAACATCAGGACTCTGCCTGAACAGGGCGCGACAGCGAAATTCTTCACGGTGAGCGGTTTCACGGGCTGGGCGTTGCCGAAGGCGACGCCACAGCCGATCGTCGACCGGTTGGCGGAACTCTGCGTGGCAGCCAATAGCGATCCGAAAGTGAAGGAAGTTCTCAGCACTTTCGTGCTCGAACCAGCGCTCGGCTTCAAGGACAGCAACGCTTTGTATCAGCGGGAATTGCCGGTTTGGATGGAGAGCGCGCAAGCGCTCGGCTTGGAACCATCCTAGACTAAACCGGAGATCTTCTGGCCGACAGGCCAGCCCGCAACTCGGACCGAAGAAGCCCCATCGTCGTTCGCGGCTCTTTTGTCGAAGAGGCAGCAAAGAGAATGTCCGGATTTGGCCCGACGCGGACCTCACGGCATATCCGCTGTTGCGCCGCTCTCGGAGGCGAGCGTGCTGAAGAGTACATCGCCCGGGTGCCATCGCTGGATCAACCAATCGCCTGAGAGCGCGACGTCACCATTGGCGCTATCCCACGAGTGACCTATTGCCGGCAAACAACCTGGATCGAGTTATTCGAGCTGTACGCGGATACACCAGGCCCCGCCAAAGGCAGATACTTTCTTGAGGGCGAGCCCCTTGAATACTCCGAGTTGACATCCAATTACCATCCATACGGATGTCATATGGATGGAAAAAGCTATGTCGAACAATGTCCGCGAACTCCGGCCGAAGCAGCCAGATAGCGAGAAAATCACGATCAATCTGGGTTATGTCGACCTTGGGCAGGTCGACCTCATGGTCCAGGAAGGGTTCTACTCGAACCGAACCGATTTCATTCGCACAGCCATCCGCAACCAACTCGAACGTCATGCGGATGTGGTCAAACAGTCGACTGCTCGGAAAAGCCTGGACCTCGGTCTACGGAATTACAGCCGTGAGGATCTCGAAACGGTCCGACGCGCCGGCGAGATGCTGCACATCAATGTTCTGGGCCTTGCGACAATCGCCCAAGACGTCACACCCGAGCTTGCTCGCGCCACGATTGCTTCGGTCTCCGTGCTTGGCGCTCTCCATGCCACTCCGGCGGTCAAAGCCGCGCTAACCGACAGGACGCGGTGATGGCGATGCTCAGACAGGACATCATTCGCGAAGCCACACGTCTCACGCGCGCGGGCCGACTCGTCGAGGCGACGGCACTTCTCCAGCAAATGCTTTGCGGTGAACGAGCGCCGGATGCGACATTGCGCACCGACCCCATCGCCCTCCCAGGAGGTGCACCGTTAATTATAGATGCGAAAGCAAATTGGGTTGAAGAAACGGAGAGCCCGCAGTCAGCGCGGAGCACATCCGCTCAACCGCGCAAGGTCCGCGCGTCGTCAAATCGCACAAACAGTTTCGTTGGGCTCCCATTGCGGCGCGCAATAAAGCGCGCTCCGCCGTCCATGCGCGACATCGTGCCGGAGGGTGCGAGATTTATCGACGGCAGCTATAGCAATCCTGCGGGAAGTCGTGCCTACAGGCTCTTCATTCCGAGCCGGTATCACGGGCAGCCCATTCCGTTGATCGTCATGCTCCACGGTTGCACCCAGTCGCCAGAAGATTTCGCCGCCGGCACGAGAATGAATTTCATCGCAGAAGCACAACCTTGCTTTGTGGTCTATCCCGCGCAGCGTAGCGAAGCAAATCACGCGAAATGCTGGAATTGGTTTCGCACAACCGACCAGCAGCGTGGCACAGGGGAGCCCTCGCTTATCGCGGGGATCACGCGCCAAATCATGCGGGAGTACTCAGTTGATCAAATGCGTGTCTACGTGGCTGGATTATCAGCCGGAGCGGCCGCAGCGGTCATCATGGGAGCAACATATAACGATCTATACGCGGCCGTGGGTGTACATTCTGGCCTTGCATGTGGTGCCGCCACCGACCTTCCCTCTGCGCTCCTCGCCATGCGACAAGGCGGCGGCTTTAACCATCGGACGGGTTCGACCGACCCTGTTCCGACCATTGTTTTTCACGGCGATCGCGACAGTACAGTGCACCCAAAGAACGGCGATCAAGTTATTGAGCAGTTCATCAATGCGGTGAGCACGGAAAGAAACGTTCATCGTGGGCAGGTGGCTGGAGGTCACGCCTATACTCGCACCGTCCATAGCGACGCCAGAGGGCGCCACGTCCTTGAGCACTGGAGCATCCACGGAGCCGGACACGCATGGTCGGGGGGAAGCTCCGCGGGCTCCTACACTGATCCGCGAGGACCGGACGCAACAAGAGAAATGCTGCGTTTTTTCCTCGAGCATTCGCTGCCGCAATATTGACAGATCAGAGATAGTCCGTTTCTGGCCCTATGCGAAGTACGGCGTAGCTCTGAAATCGTCTGCTTATCGGGGTAGACTGGAAGACACGGACCGCCCCTTAAACCCAGCGCTTTCGATCCAGAATGGATTTACTTCGGAAGCGCCGAATGACGAGGTTGGCGGCCTCACGGAATATGTCCGGGGCAAGGTGCGAGCAGCCCACAAAGCCGAAAACGATAGACGGAAAGTAAGAGGCTCCAATGCTGCGGCAGCCTATAACCGGTCTCTGCTCGACAGTCAGATATTTCCAAATACGGCGGAACGTTGGTCCATGCCATAGGTTTTCTCAACGGAGACGGAATCTTCACGAGGAGTGGGACAGTCACCATCGCGACCAAGCGGCGTAACGCCCGCCTAGTCGCGGTTCAACCGTATCCTTTCATCGCGAGTGAACCACAATGAATAGGCGCAAGCCCACCTATTTCCGTAATGCGTTGGATTTGAGAGATAAAGTGCAGGTCAAGGTCTTGCGCAAGCGCCTCAAGCTCTCGGACGAACAGTTCGCCAGTATAGTTCGGAAGTCTGGAAATTCGATTTCGGCCATCACGAAGGAGGCCACTCGCGCCACTTCAGCGAACCCGAGCGAACCGCCAGCAGTTGCCGTTTTTGTTACTGTTTAGTCGCGGCACAAGATAATCCCAATCCTGACGCCGAACCAGGAAGACGCGAGGCGTCTTGACTGTAGGAGGAGTTAACCTGGGATCTATTCACGAGGATCCCAATCCACCTGTGGCCCAAAGCCCACATGCTGAAGGCCGGTCGGGATGTCTGCTTCGGAGTATAGTGCGGATATCGCCAAGTCCATGGGTTCCGGATTTACAATTACAGGCTCTAGCTGAAGGCCCTGTCTCAACCTGTCTCGCGCGACCATGCTTCGTCGCGGCGGGACGGCCGCCGATGCAGGCGATCGGCGATCAGCTTTGTCGCCTTCTCGCCTCGCCTCGCGCGAAGACAGGCGACGATGAACGTGTCCTCCCAAAGCTCGCGCTGGGCGTGGCTGCCGCCGATCCGCACCAGTTCGGGCATCAACGGCCCGAGGATGCGGACAGCGCCGTCGTTGTCGGCTGACGCGAATGCCTGGATGCCGCGGCAAAGACCGATCGCAGAAGCGCCGGGCGCCAGCTTGCCCTCGGCGCGCCGTGCCTCCATTTCCGCAAGCCGTGTCTCCAGCGCGCCGCCGTTGCTCGCCGCGACCGCCAAGGCGTGGTGGACGTCGGCAAAATGCGCGCCGGCTTTCGGGAAGAATTTCTCTCCGTAGGCGAACACTTCCTGCCAATGCGATTCAAGCCCGGTCCTTCCCGCCAGCCAGAGCCGCCACAGCAGCGAGGTGGTATCCGTCAGAATGTTTAGCGGCGGATAGGGGCGCCCCTGAGGTCTGATATGCCGCTCGTAGATGTCGAGCGCGCCGCCAGTGTCACCGTCCTCGAGCGCGATCAGTGCCAGGTGCCAGGCAAGGTGTCCCTGCAGGAAGCTTACCCGGTCGTGGGCCGGCAGCCAGCCGGACAGGAAGGTGCGGCCTTGCGTGGGATCACCCTGCTCGAACAGCGCATGCGACAGGGCATGGGCCGCGCTGGCGTTTGCCGGCTTCATCCAATAGGCGCGCTCGGTGATATCGCGGCCCGTGACGACGTCGCCCGCCTCGGTTTGCGACCAGCCGAGATAGGTCAGGAACCACCAGTCCTCGCCATAATCGGCGGCGTAGCGCTGGCAAATCGAAAGCCGCGCCGCGTCGTGGTCGGCGCGCCCTGAGAAAGCGTAGAGGCCGAAGGCGCCGAGCAGCAGCGACAGGATCAGCGCGTCGCGCGGAAATTCCGCGAGGTGCTGTTCGGCAGCTTGTAGTGCCTTCCTGGTCTGGCTTTCGACCACCGAGGCTACGATCTCGACGTGCTGCCGCTCGCGCCGGCTCGCGGTCGCGGCCAATTGCCGGGCTATTGCCGCCTTGTCGCGGGCCGCCGCGCCTTCCATGTTGATCTGATGGACGCGGGCACGCGCCACATGCGCCAGTGCGAAATCGGGATCCTCGGCGATGGCCGCCTCAAAGGCCGCATCCGCGCCATGCCAGGCCGCAAGGATACAGTCGATGCCATCACGGTAGAGCGCCGCGGCGCGATCGGAAGCGGCCGTCAGCGGCAGGTCGTAGCGGTCCCGGTTCATCGTTCGTCCTCCTGACGTGAAGGCGAAATCTAGCAGAGGCGGCTGTGACAACAATATTGCGAAAGACGCCGCGTGAAGCGGTTGAGCCAGTGGCGATCCGCCGCTAGCTTGCGGTCACGATCGGGCTAAAGGGAATCATGGCTGAGGAACTGGCGAAGACGGCAAATAATTCGACGACGGAAGACACTGCGCCGCGGAGGGCGACCGACATGCCGCTGCTGCGCATCGAGGGCGTGACGAAAAGGTTCGGCAACTTCACCGCGGTCAACGGGCTTTCACTCGACATCCGCGCCGGTGAGTTCTTCGCCCTGCTTGGCCCGAGCGGCTGCGGCAAAACCACGCTGTTGCGCATGCTGGCGGGTTTCGAGACCCCGGACGAGGGACGCCTCCTGCTTGCTGGTCGCGATATCGCGCAGGTGATGCCGCATGAGCGGCCCGTCAATATGATGTTCCAGAACTATGCGCTGTTTCCGCATCTCTCGGTGCGTGACAACATCGCATTCGGCCTGCGGCGCGCTGGCATGGCGCGCGGCGAGATCGCCGCCCGCGTCGCCGAGATGGTGGCGCTCGTCAAGCTCGAAGGGATGGAGAAACGCAAGCCCGACCAGCTTTCCGGCGGACAGCGGCAGCGCGTGGCCTTGGCGCGCTCGCTGGCACGCCGGCCGCAGGTGCTGCTGCTCGACGAGCCCTTGGCCGCGCTCGACAAGAAACTGCGGGAGAGCACGCAGGCAGAATTGATGGAATTGCAGCGCCGCCTTGGCATGACCTTCATCATCGTCACCCACGACCAGGAAGAGGCGATGACGATGGCGAGCCGGATCGGCGTGATGGACACAGGCCGCCTGGCGCAGGTCGCGACGCCGCGCGACCTCTATGAGGCGCCAGCCTCACGCTGGGTCGCCGAGTTCGTCGGCGACGTCAATCTGTTCGAGGGGCAGGTCATCTCCCGCGAGCAGGGCAGGCTGAAGGTCACGACGCGCGAGGCAGGGATCATCACCGTGACCGAACCGCGCCAGCCGGTGACGAAAGAGATCGTCACCGTCGCGATCCGGCCCGAGAAGATCAAATTATCGCGGCGCGGATTGGCGTCGAGTGCCGACGCGTTGCAAGCGATCAATCGGTTCGAGGGCGAGGTTGCGGAGATCAACTATCTCGGCGGCCTCACCGCCTACAGGATCAGGCTCGACAATGGCGCCGTGGTGCGCTCCGTGATGGCCAATACCGCGCGGCTTGACGTGGACGGCTATGGCTCGAGCGAGCGCGTGGCCGCCTGGTTCGCGCCTGACGACGGTGTGGTGCTCGAGCAATGAGCACGCGCCGTATCTTTGCCCGTCCGGCGCGCTATGCCGCCATCGCGCCATATCTTTGGATGGCGCTGTTTTTCCTGGTACCGTTCGGCTTTGTGCTGAAGATCAGCCTGCCGCGATCGCGCAGCCGCCCTATACGCCGGTGTTCGACCTCAGCGAGGGGTGGGAAGCGTTCAAGGGCGCGTTCGAACAGTTATCGCTGGAAAATTACCGGCTGCTGATTTCTGACAATCTCTACATCCTGTCCTATCTGCGTAGCCTCGTCGTCGCCATAACCTCGACGCTGATTCTGCTCGTGATCGGCTATCCCATCGCCTACGGCATGGCGCGGCTGCCGCAGCGCTGGCAGGGCATCGCGATGATCCTGGTCATCGTGCCGTTCTGGACCTCGTTCCTAATCCGCATCTATGCCTGGATCAACATCTTGCAGCATGACGGTTTGCTCAATCGGATCCTGCTCGCATTGCATCTGGTGTCCAAGCCGGTTGTCTGGCTCTCGACCGACACCGCGATGTATATCGGCATCGTCTATTCCTATCTGCCGTTCATGATCCTGCCGCTCTACGCCACGCTCGCGAAGATGGACCGCGCGCTGCTGGAAGCCGCCGAAGATCTGGGCGCCTCGCCGCGGAAGGCCTTCTGGCTCGTGACGTTTCCGCTGTCACTGCCGGGCGTCGGGGCAGGGGTATTGCTCTGCTTCATTCCGATCGTCGGCGAGTTCGTGATCCCCGATCTCCTCGCCGGCTCCAATTCGTTGATGATCGGCCAGACGCTCTGGCTCGAATTCTTCACCAATAAGGATTGGCCGGTGGCCTCCGCCGTCGCGATTGCGCTGTTGCTGCTGCTGGTGCCGCCGCTCGTGCTCTATGACCGGCTGCAGCGCCGGCAGGTCGAGGGCCGACGCTGATGGCGCATACCGTGAACCGACTTTCGCGCTTCAACATGACCGCGCTGGCGCTCGGGCTCGCGTTCCTTTACCTGCCGATCGTGATCCTCGTGATCTTTTCGTTCAATGCGTCGCGGCTGGTGAACGTGTGGGGCGGCTGGTCGCTGCGCTGGTACATCGAGTTCTTCAACGACCGCGCCATGCTCGAAGCTGCCTGGATGAGCCTGCGCGTTGCCGCGGTTTCCGCCACATTTGCGACGCTGCTCGGCACGCTCGCGGCCATAGGCCTGGCGCGCGGCGAACGCTTTGCTGGGCGGGCGCTATTCTCCGGCATGCTCTATTCGCCGCTGGTGATGCCGGAGGTGATCTCGGGCCTGTCGCTGCTCCTGCTGTTTGTGGCGCTGAACGCCGAGCGCGGCTTCTGGACGGTGACCATCGCGCACACCACGCTGACCATGTGCTTCGTCACCGTGGTGGTGCAGTCACGCCTTGCTTCGCTTGACCGCAGTCTGGAGGAGGCCGCGATGGACCTCGGCTGCAATCCGGTGAAGGCGTTCCTGATGGTGACGCTGCCGCTGATCATCCCCGCCATTGTCGCGGGCTGGATGCTCGCCTTCACGCTGTCGCTCGACGACGTCGTGATCGCAAGCTTCACCACCGGTCCCGGCTCGGCGACGCTGCCGATCCGGATTTATTCGGAGGTGCGGCTCGGGGTGAAGCCGGAGATCAACGCGATCTGCACGCTGGTGATCGCATTGATCGCCATGCTGATCGTGGCCGCCTCGTTCGCCTCGAAACTGTCGAGCTCTCAGGGCGAGAGCGCCGCGCCGCTGTGAGCAGTCACGACTTCACCGCGCCCGCGGTGAGGCCGCCCACCATGTAGCGCCTGAAGGCGTAGTAGATGGCGGCCGGCGGCAGCGCATAGATGAAGCCGGTGGTCATCAACAGCTCCCACGGCGAGTCATCGGCGGCAAGGAAGTTGCCGAGCGCGACGGGAAGCGTGATATCGGTGTCCTTCGACAGCAGCAGGAACGCGTAGAGATATTCGTTCCAGGCCAGCAGGATCGCGTAGGTGCCGACCGCGACCAGCGAGGGCATCATCAGAGGCACATAGACCAGGCGGAACAATTGCAGCGTGGTCGCGCCATCCATGGTCGCGGCTTCGTCGAGCTCGACCGGCAATTTGTCGGAAGCCTGCTTCAGCACCCAGATCGCGTAGGGCGAAGCGATCGTCACCATCGCCAGGATCAGCGACCAGTGACTGTTGAGCAATCCGTAATTGCCCATGGTGCGGTACATCGGCACGGCCAGGAACGCCGCCGGGATGAAATAAGTGAACAGCGCCAGGTTCATCATCGCGCGGCCGCCGGGCGCGCGCAATCGCGAGATCGAGAATGCCGCTGTAGTGGCGATGAATAGCGTCAGCGCCCCGGTCGCCAGCGCGATCACGGTTGAATTCCCGAACTGCATCCAGAAGTCACGCAGGAAGTAATGCTGCTGGCGGAACACGATCTCGAAATTGTGCAGCGTCGGATGATCGGGCCAAAGCTTGCCGGAGAACGCGTCCTCCTTCGGCGAGATCGCGAACAGGAACATGTGATAGATCGGCACCAACGTCCAGATCAGGACGGGGATGCCGATCAGGAGCAGCTTGGCCTCGGTGCCGATCTCGCGCAGGGTAGGGAGCTTCATCGCGACAACCGTTTCATCATGAAATAGACGAGTGGCAGCACCAGCGGCAGCGCGCAAACGATCGAGGCCATCGCCAGATTGAGCTGGTCCAGCCGGAGATAGCGGATGCCGAGCGTGGACAGCACATGGGTGAGGTCGGCCGGCCCGCCGCCGGTCAAGAGATAGACGCTGTTGAAGTCGCCGAGCGTCCAGATCATCGAGAGCAGCGTGCAGGTGATGTACAGCGTCTGCATCGACGGCCAGGTGATGTAGCGGAATTTTTGCCAAAAGCTCGCGCCGTCGACGGCTGCGGCCTCGAACAGGTCGTTGGAGATGGCAAGCCGCCCGGTCATCAGGATCAGCGTCCAGAACGGCAGCGACTTCCAGATGTGCACGCCGATCGCCATGGTCAGTGCCACCGTGGGATCGTTGAGCCAGTTCGGACCGTCATCGCCGGTCAAGCTGAAGATGATGTGATTGACCACGCCCCATTCCGGATTGAGCATGAAGCGTACCGACAGGATGGTCGGGATCGACGGCACCGCCCAGGGCAGGATGAACAGCACCGACAGCCACCTGATCCAGGCGCGCTGCTGGACGAAGAAGCCCGACAGGAACAGCGCGATCAGCATTTTGACGTTGATGCCGATAACGAGGAAGATCAGCGTGTTGACGGCGGCGCGCGCGAAGATCGGGTCGTGATAGAGCTCGACATAGCTTTGCGGATGGCGCGCGAGCCATAGCCCGTAACCGACGGGATAGAGCACGAAGGCCAGGAACACGAGCAGATAGGGCGCCAGCAGCACGATGCCCCAGACTTGCGGCGTCGACAGCCGCGCCGACAGCGGCGGGCGCGGGATCGCATGATCGGAAAGCGTGATCGCCATTACTCATCCCTGTCGATTTCGTACACCTCGCCCCGCCTGCGGGGAGAGGTCGGATCGCATCGCAAGATGCGATCCGGGTGAGGGGACTCTCCGCGTACTCATATGTTTCGAGCCAGCGGAGAAAGCCCCTCACCCCGACCCTCTCCCCGCGAAGAGCGGGGAGAGGGAGAAGCAGGCGTCAGCCCGCGACCTGCTTGATGCGGGCGATCAGTTCGTCGACGGCCTTGTCCACCGGCACCTTCTCGCTGACGACGCGGTTCATGGCCTTGGCCCAGACGTTCTCGTTGTTCAGGATCGTGAACTTGTAGTTCTTGGTGAAGTCGAACGGCGTGGTGCCGCCGGTGAACTGGGTGTAGACCGCCTTGCGATGCCGGTCGGCCTGCCAGAACGGGCTCTTCTGGCCGGCGACCGTGACCGGGAACCAGCGGCCGAGCGCACCTTCGACATAGGGGCCGAGATTCTCTTCCTGCAGCAGGAATTTGACGAACTCCTTGCCCTCGGCCTTGTTCTTGGCCGCGGTGAAGATCACGCCGGTCTTGACGTCGGAGCGGTACTTGATCGGGTTGCCGTCCGGCTTGTTCGGGAAGGACGCCGTGATGATGGTTTCCTCATAGGCCTTCTTGCCGGCGGCGCGCTGCTCCGGCGTCAGTGCCTGGTTGTTCGAATCCTCGAACCATTTCGCCGCGATCGAGATCGTGAAGTTGTGGGTCATCACGATGGTCTTGTTGTGGAAGGCGACGTTGTTGTCCGGGTCCTTCCAGGTCGTCGAGGAGGGTGGCGTGCAGCCCTTGATGTAGGTGTCGGTGTAATCCTTGAGCGCGTGGATCAGCCCGTCGCGCACCTTGGGATCGTCGACCAGGAGCTTGCCGTCGTCGTCGACGAGCTTGACGTCATAGGCGTCCATGAAGGTGTAGAACGACTGGAACGAGTCGGTCGATTCCACGCCCATCGGCTGACCGACGCCGTAGATGCGGTTGCCGGTCGCCTTGCGGATCGCCGGCTGCACCTTGTCGCACCAGAACGACCAGTAATCCGCCCATTTGGTCGGGATATCGCTCGGCTTGAAGCCGGCCTGCTGCAGCATGTCGCCCCAGATCTGGACGTGCATGCTCTGCTGCTTCAGTGGGAAGCCGTAATAGCCCTTCTTCTTGGTCTGGTCGTTATAGAGGTAGGCGGTTTCCAGCGTGTTCGGGGCGAAGGCCGATTTCATCGGCAGCAGGATGTCGGAGAGGTCCTCGAGCTTGCCTTCGAACGCCCATTTGCCGCCGGCCTGCACGTCATACGTATCGGAATAGGCGACGTCGGGCACGGTGCCGGAATCGAGCGCGGCCACTGTCTTCGGGATCATGTCCTGGATCGCGTATTGCGACAGCTCGACCTTGATGCCGGTCTTGGCTTCGAACTTCTTGATCGCCTCGAGGAGCGCGTCATCCTCGGATTTGTAGAAGCCCTTGCCCCACCAGACCGTGATCTTCTTCTCCTGCGCCATTGCCGGCGCGGTCGCGTGGATCAGCCCGATGGCGGCGACCGCGAAAGAAAGCACAGCAATACCCAACTTGGATTTCACGTTGTTCTCCCTGTCTTGATGCCGGTTTTTTTAACCGGTTGGATAAAAGACTAGCGCATGGCCGCGGCCTGATCCAGATGGCGCGTCGGAATCTTGGTCGCACGGTTCGCCTTTGAACCACGACGAAAGTCGGAAAAGTTCAATTCGGCTTGGCGTTCTCGGCCGCCGTCGGCGCTCTTGTCGGGGATGCCGCGGCATCGGCAGGCGGCTGCCGCGCGCCGCCGGTGAGGCGCTCGATCACCGAGCGCACGGTGTCGCCGGTCTTGCGGTCCTTCATCGCCTTGAGCAACTGCGACGATGCCGGCGAGCGGCGGATCAGGCTTTCCGGATCCGGGAATACCAAAGGATCGTCCCACGGCCCCTGCACCACGAACGGCAGGTCAAAACCGTTGCTGCCGCTCGGCGCCGAATTCAGGCTGGCGACGCCCTTCAGATCGTATTCCCGCGACGGCACCGAGGCGGTGCCGGTCAGCGTGATCTTGGCCGCAGGTCCTTCGAGGCGGATGTTCTCGGCGGTGGCGACGCCATCATTGAACCGCACGGCAATCGTCAGATTGTCGTAAGGCGTCGAGCCCGAGCGGAAATTGCCGCCGCCGGACAGAGGCCGCCGCTCCAGCCGCTTCAGGAGCTGCTCGATATTGAAGCCCGCGATCGCGCCATCATGACCGCTCAGCGTCGCGGTGCCATCGAGCGATTGCGCAAGCCCGAACGGACTGGAGCCGGAGGCCGTCAGCGCGACGTTGAGATTGCCGCGGCCGGTGAGCTTGCTGACGCCGAACAATTCGCTGGCGCAGGCCTGCAGGTCGACATCGGTGAACTCGAGCTGCGCCTTCACATCGGCGATGGCATCCGAGCGCGCGATCCCGAGCGAGCCCTTAGCGATGCCGCCATACATCTGCGCTTCCGCGACGGAGAGCGCCAGCGTGCCGCCGCGCAAATTGGCGCCGAGCGCGGTGCGCCCGAGTCTGGTCGAGCCGACCGTCACCCGCGCTGCCGACAGCCGCATGTCGAGGTCGGTGGCGGAGAGCGCGTTCAGATCGAACAACTGCCGGTTCCAGTCGCGCTGGCCGCCGGCGAGCAGGCGGAAGGTCGAGACATAAGGCGTGAAATCGAGGTTGCCTGCGGCGAGCGTCGCCTGCAGCGTCTGCCTGCCATTGTTGGCAAAGGTCATCACGCCCTCGGCGACATTGCCGTCGAGCTCGACATTGACATTGGTGAGCGCCACCGAGCCGCCGACAAGATTGGTGCGCGCCTTCAGCGTGAAGCGGCCGAACCCGCCGCTGCCAGGCGGGGCCTGTCTCATCCAGCGCAGCGCGTTGCGCAAGGACACGCTGTCGATGGTGGCGTTGCCCTCCATCATCAGGCTGGTCCGGTTGGCGACCGTGCCGTCGAAGGCGAGCTTGAGCGGCGCACTGGCAAGCCGCGCCTTCAGCCCCGAGCGGTCGCCCGACAACAGCGCGATGAAGTCGCTGGCGCTGATCGAGCCGTCGACGCGCTCGCCGCGCCAGTCGAACTGCCCGGTTGCGGCAAAGGAACGCGAGATCGATGGCCAGGCCAGCGACAGGTCGATATCGCCGAGCTGCTCCCTGACATGGTTGTTCTCATCCTCGTAATTGAGGATGCCGTCCTGGATGCGGATCTCCGAGAACGACATCTGGTTCTCGGCACCGGGCTTCATCGCGCGCGCGATCGTGTCGATGAACGGCGTCCAGTTGCTGTCGCCCTTGCCGTCCCTGATGACATGGATATGCGGCCGGAGCATCATCACGTCGGCGATCTCGAACCGCCGCAGCAACAGCGGCAGCAGGCGCAGATTGGCGGTCAGCACGTCGACTCGCAGCGCAGGGTCGATGGTGCCGCCGCCCTTCAGCCCGACATCATGGAACGAGACATAGCTGCCGGGGAACACCGACACATCGATATGGCCGTTGACGACGAGGTCGAGCCCGGTGACGGCGCGAATCTGCGCCTCCACCGCCTGCTGCAGGGCGTCCCGGTTCAGAAACCAGGATGTCCCGATCAGGCCAAGCAGCGCGAGGCCGAAAAACGCCGCAATCGGCATCCCCAGGCGCTTCATTCCTTGGGCCATCGTCAGTGACATATCCAGGTCGGGTTGAGGTGATCGGATATTCGAATAAAACGGGCGGCGCACCGGGCGCCCCTGCCAAGCCACGCAACTTGAAGGGTTTTCTTGACGCTTTCAAGGCCATCGTCGAGGTTGTAGGCAGGTGAGATGGCGAAACGGGGCGTCATTGACGCATTGCGAAGATTTCGCCTAATAATCCCGGTCTGTAACGGCCGTCCGCGCCCTCGGGCTGCCAATGCCCCTCCATCAGGTCCTCTTCCATGAACAAGGTCTATCCCGACGCCAAATCGGCACTCGACGGCATCCTTAAGGACGGCATGATGATCATGTCGGGCGGCTTCGGCCTCTGCGGCATCGCCGAAACCCTCTCCGATGCGATCAGGGACTCCGGGGTCAAGGACCTGACGGTGGTCTCCAACAATGCCGGCGTCGACGGTATCGGGTTGAGCCGGCTGCTGGAGACGCGGCAGATCAAGAAGATGATTTCCTCCTATGTCGGCGAGAACAAGCTGTTCGCGCAGCAATATCTCGCCGGCGAGCTCGAGCTCGAATTCAATCCGCAGGGCACGCTGGCCGAGCGCATCCGCGCCGGCGGCGCCGGGATTCCGGCCTTCTACACCAAGACCGGTGTCGGTACGCTGATTGCCGAGGGCAAGGAAGTGAAGGAATTCGACGGCGAGAAATACATCATGGAGCGCGGCCTGTTCGCCGACCTCGCCATTATCCACGCCTGGAAGGGCGACACCGCCGGGAACCTGGTCTATCGCAAGACCGCGCGCAACTTTAACCCGATGATGGCGACGGCCGCGAAGATCACGGTGGCCGAGGTCGAGCATCTGGTTCCGACCGGCGAGATCGATCCCGATCACATCCACACACCAGGCATTTTCGTGAAGCGCATCGTCGAGGTCGGCACGGGCAAGAAGCGGATCGAGTTCCGCAACACCCGCCCGCGCCCCGCAGCCTAAATTTAGCAGGAGAGTCCCATGGCCTGGACCCGTGAACAGATGGCGGCGCGCGCTGCGAAAGAGCTGCGCGACGGCTATTACGTCAACCTCGGTATCGGCATCCCGACGCTGGTTTCGAACTACATACCCGAGGGGATCGACGTCAGCCTGCAGAGCGAGAACGGCATGCTCGGCATGGGCCCGTTCCCCTATGAGGGCGAGGAGGATGCCGACCTCATCAACGCCGGCAAGCAGACGGTGAGCGAATTGCCGTCGACCAGCTATTTCTCCAGCGCCGATTCCTTCGGCATGGTGCGCGGCGGTCATATCGATCTCTCGATCCTTGGCGCGATGCAGGTGGCGCAGAACGGCGATCTCGCCAACTGGATGATCCCCGGCAAGATGGTGAAGGGCATGGGCGGCGCCATGGACCTCGTCGCCGGCGTCAAGCGCGTCGTCGTGGTGATGGAGCATTCCGCCAAGGACGGCGCGAAGCTGCTGAAGCAATGTTCGCTGCCGCTGACCGGCGAACGCGTGGTCGACATGGTCGTCACTGATCTGGCCGTCTTCACCATCGACAAGCACGGCAAGGACGGCATGGCGCTGGTCGAACTCGCCGACGGCGTCACGCTCGACGAAGTCAAGTCCAAGACCGAAGCCGAGTTTCGGGTGGCGCTGAAGAACACGTGATGATGGTTCTTCCCTTCTCCCCTTGTGGGAGAAGGTGGCGCGCATGAAATGCGCGACGGATGAGCGACTATCTGGATTGTCAAGTTGCATTGGCGTAAGCGGCACGCGCCTCGCGTGCTTTGGCGTTGAGGCGGACCAGGAGCTTACGGGCGAGCGCAATGCGAATGACCATTTTTTCCTTTC